>CAZJWF010000045.1:0-24670 GCA_964549375.1 uncultured Neomegalonema sp. | reverse complement strand
GTGCGATGGCCCCAATCCTTTCTACACTCATCTTCCTAGTCAGCTTCGTGTTTCTCGCATCGTAAGCACGGCTTTTAATATCGTTCTGGAGATCTTCTATGTCTATTGAAGCATTTGTCTTCGATGCCTACGGTACGCTCTACGATGTTCAATCGGTCTCACAGGTCACGGAACAGGAGTTCCCCGAACATGGTGAACTGATCACGCAGGTCTGGCGGATTAAACAGTTAGAATACACATGGCTGCGTTCTTTGATGCGCGACTATCGAAGCTTCTGGGAGATTTCTGAAGAGTCACTCGACTTCACGCTCAAGGCGATCGGATTGCCGATCGAGAAGGGCACAGTCGAGCGCATTATGGACAAATACCTACACCTAGACCCCTATGGAGACTGCTTACAGGCTCTGGACTCACTCAAGGGCACGCCGCTCGCCATTTTGTCAAACGGCAATCAGGAAATCCTGGACCAACTCGTCAAGAATACCGGGCTAGACTCACACCTCGATGCAGTAATCAGCATAGAAAAGGTTCGGAGTTTTAAGCCTTCACCCGAAGCGTATGATTTGGTTGAACAACGATTGAGCATTAAGCCAGAGAACGTCATGTTCGTCTCATCAAATTCTTTCGATGCCTCTGCTGCGAAACATTTCGGTTTTCAGGTTTCGTGGATAGAACGTGTCACGCCAGACGCGCTCGCCGCTGAAATCGCAGCGTCGGATGTTGCCGGTCCTTCGACGATGTTCAAAATTCTTCGGATGCAGATGGAGAATTTCGATATGGCTCCGGATCACAAGTTGAAGTCGCTGACGGATCTTGTCGATCTGAAAAGGTGAAGGAAGAGGCGGCTCGGTTCGTTTGAACAGAATGTGGTGCTTTCGTAAGTGGATGTCCGCCTTTGTTATGCTGCCGCCGGGATTGGCGTCAGCGCATTGAGATAAGCCTGATCAGGTGGTGCTGATTGTTGATGTGATTTGTGATCTCTGACTGAAAAATGAAGAATTTCAGCAAACTCTCGTGAGTGATAGCCCAACTTTCGCGAACTAAGCGATCTTTCCCTTGACGCCTAAGTTGTATTCGTCAGAGCATTGTCCACTCATAAACTCAAAATAACGACGAATGGGAGGATACTATGACTAAGCAGCTTTTATCGGCTGTCGCGGCTCTGGCCGTGATGACAACGGCATCCGTCGCATCGGCAGACGGACACGAAGGAGCCATGAACGTTCCCAAAATCAAGTCATCAGTCGTCTTGGAAGGACTGGATGCGCCTTGGGACATGGCTTTCTTGCCGGACGGCACGATGTTTTACACGGAAAAATGTGAAGGTCTTTCCGTAAGAACCGAAGACGGAACCGTTAATGCGCTGTATGGAATGAAGGAATCCGAGGGCTACGCTGACAGCGGAAGCGACCTTTTCTGTGACGGGCAAGCGGGTATGCTTGGTGTGGTGGCCGACAGGAATTTTGAGAAAAACCGTAACCTTTTCGTCTACTCAACTTCGTCCAAGTATCACGGTGACGGTTGCAAGACCAATTTCGAAAAGTGCGACGGCAATATCGTGATGAAGTTCACGGTCAGCGACGACCTCAAAAGCGTTTCTGATCGAACTGATATCGTCAAAGATATTCAATATAAGCCGTTCGATTCCGATCAGCCCTTTGGGGGACCGGGCGCGCACAATGGCGGTAGAATTCGCATCGGACCCGGCGGCTATCTCTGGGTAGCGGGCGGTGATCGTCACAGAGGGATTTGCCCGCAGGATGGATCACTCCTATGCGGTAAAGTTCTCAGGATTGATACCGAGGGGAATGCTCACCCGGACAACAATCCCCCCGAAGGCTTTGACAAGCGCATCTACACTTACGGGCACAGAAACGTTCAAGGAATCGATTTCCGCCCAAGCGACGGGAGAGCCTTCACGGCAGAACATGGCCCGTGGCACAACGACGAAATCACGGCTCTTGTGAACGGTGGTAATGCTGGGTGGGATCCTGCGGAAAACACTGGTGGCAGAGGTGCGTGTCCGGATAAGTACTGTGGTTACGAGCCAAATCAGATGGATGCAGTCGACCCGGCGGTCCGTGCTGCATATACGCCGATGAGCGATACGCGCTTCGAGGATCTGATGCCTGCCGCATGGAACAACAACGGGTTTTCTCAAGGTACCGGTTCCGCCGCCTTCATCAAGGGTAAGAACTGGGGAATCTACGAAGGCCGCTTGGCAGTCGGCATCATGGGTATCGCTTTTGGTGACACGCCGGAAGGTTCAAGAATTGACATGATCAGCGTGACGCCTGACGGCTTGGGCATCAACGGAATTACGCAGATGCCCCTCGGGTTCTCTGCGAGATTTCGTGGTCTCGCTATGGGGCCAGATAATGCGCTTTACGTTGCTGTCGATGCGGGCGAAATCTACAAAGTGACCGCAGAAAGCGCCAAGTAGCTTTCTGAAATAGGCTCCCGCGCTATGCAAGTAGCGCGGGTGTTTTCCATCAGTATCCACGCTCGAGCCTCAACGCATCACACCGCTAGAATACCCGAAATCAATTGTCTGCAATCAGGATGTCGGGCACTTCATAGCGTTGACCGTCAACATGGATCATGTGCGTACCATCCTTGAAGCTCCAATCAGCATTAGTGCCGACACCGGACATCGTTACGCTGGCCTTCAGGAACTTACCATCTTTGAAGAATAGCCCTCGCTTAAAGCCATTCGCGAAGGCCACCTTCACCGTGACTTTCCCATTCTGGTCTCGCTTGATGCGGTAGGTACATTGACCAAGCGCCTCGCCGCGTTCCTGAGCGCAAGCAATTGTTTTTGGTGTGGGGTTGGCAACCGAAGAGTCGTCTGCGGCCCTTGTTTCCGCCGCTCCGAGAGAAAAGGCTGCGTAGATACCAAGCAATATCAACGTCTTCATTTCAACGTTCTCCCCACAACACACTCTTGAAGGTCAGATTGATCATAGCTTACGGACGAGAATGTTTTCGGTCAAAGGTACGATTGCAGGTCGGGTTCCGCCACTTCAACAAGCGCCAAAAATGCCGAGAGCAGCGCAATTGAATAGGACGAAAGATAGATGAACGCCTCACACCGAACTTGCAGCCTCAATCATGTTCAAGCCGTTGAAGGAACCAGGTCGTTTTGTACCCGCTCCGGATCTGAATGATCTACAGTTCCGCAGCCGTTACGCAACAACAACAGCCGGGCCCGGCGCATGGCGTCGAAAACGGTCCGTAGGCTCACCACCCATGACCCGGCACACCAGCAACCGTCTAAATAAACGCATCAGCGGAGCAAACGGAGTGCTGCCTTGTCGTTGCGTCTCAGCGAATGCTGCGATGGAGGAGACAGTTCGATCAACGAGAATAACCAATGTCGTGGTCATCCAGACCGGCATTTCGTGGGATGATAAAATTCCGTAGGCAAAATATACGAGCCAAACGATGCCTAGCTCAAGGCATAAGAGTATTATACGCGTTCCCCCAAGGGCCGCCTCCTTTCTCCTAAAATAAAGTGATAATTTTCAATAGCATAAGCAGATAA
The DNA here is from genome assembly GCA_964549375.1 of uncultured Neomegalonema sp. Classification (GTDB taxonomy): domain Bacteria; phylum Pseudomonadota; class Alphaproteobacteria; order Rhodobacterales; family Rhodobacteraceae; genus JAHDDY01. The sequence continues at coordinate 21,126 of CAZJWF010000045.1, read as the reverse complement.
AAACTGCAACCTAAAAGTGCTGATTCCCGCGAAAAACGTCATAATTTTTGGTCTTCGAGGCGGGCGCGGGCAATCTTGCTGGAGATGGAGCGACAAGGCGGCTTTGTCTCGCGCCCGCCGCCGACGGTACTCTCAAGCACCTTCTCGTCGGTTCCCGCAAGCTTATCCCACCCCGTGGCGACTTATGCCGGAATACGGTTCCCGAAAATCTGCTCGCTGTGCATGTCGAGGTAAATCTTGACCCACGGCGTAAAGCGCTCGGGATGTGCTGTGACTTGGGCATTGAGTTCGTCGAGCGTCACCCACGCGACCTCCATCACCTCTTCAGGGTTCGGGACGACCGTGGGCATGTCATCAAGGTTGGCGATAAAGATATCGACGACCTCATGTTCGATCAGCCCCATAAAGACATCTGCGCGATATTCGATCTGATCCCGATGTTCGAGGGGGACCGTAAAGCCGAGTTCTTCGGTCAAGCGGCGCGCAGCGCATGTTGGGGCGTCTTCCTGCCAATGCGGATGCGTGCAGCAGGTATTCGCCCACAGCCCTGGTGTATGATACTTTCCCGTCGCACGGCGCTGGATCAACAATTTCCCATCACACATGACGAAAACCGAGATTGCCTTATGCCGCAGACCGCGTTTATGGACCTCTAGCTTTTCAACGGGTTTGAGGACGCCGTTCTCCCATGCCGGGATCAGGGCTTTGAGTTCGTTCATGAACCGCGTGCCTTTCGATAAGGGAATGGCTCTCAGGCTCTAATCGCCGCGCCACTCCGGGTCACGTTTTTGGATGAAAGCGTCGATGCCTTCAACGGCATCGTGAGTCATCATGTTCTGCGCCATCGTCTCTCCGGCATCGGCATAAGCGCTCGCGAGATCGAGACCAAGTTGGCGGTGGAATAACGCTTTACCCATTTTTAGCGGCACAGGGCTTTTTCCGCGCAGGTTATCGGTGATGCGCGCCACTTCTGCGTCCAGCATATCTGCGGGAACGGCACGATTGATCAGGCCCCAATCTTCGGCGGTCTTCGCACTGATAAACTCGCCCGTGGCCAACATCTCAAACGCACGCTTGCGGCTGACCACCCGGCTGAGTGCCACTGAAGGTGTTGAGCAAAACAGGCCAAGATTGACACCCGACACCCCGAATTTCGCTGTATCAACCGCCACCGCCATATCGCAAGTCGCGACCAACTGGCACCCCGCCGCCGTGGCCAGACCTTGCACTTTGGCAATGACCGGAACCGGCAAGTTCACAAGGCTTTGCATAAATGTCGAGCACCGCGCGAAGAGAGTCTGGTAATAGTCCAGCTCCGGCGTTTGGCGCATTTCCTTCAGGTCATGACCGGCACAAAACGCCCGCCCCTCAGCGGCAATCACCAAACAGCGGGCACTGGCATCGCCAGCAATCTGTGCCAACTCTGTTTCGAGCGCGCTGAGCATGTCTTCGGACAGCGGATTGAACTGATCCGGCCTGTTCAGCGTCAATGTGACGACGCCATCATCATCCTGTCGCAGCAGATGAGGTTTTGTCATGCGCCCTCCACCGGGTCATCCCATGTCAGGTGAATTGGGTCCGGTGCCGCGCGGAACATCGCATCGACATCGCCGCGCGAAACATCCCTGATCGAGGCATGAGGCCAGACGGGATTCCGATCCTTGTCGATAATCTGCGCCCGCACACCTTCGACGAAGATTGCGTCTTCCACGAACCGCCGCGTTAGGGCGTATTCCATCTGAAGCGCCTCTGTCATATCCATCTTTTCGCCCAGCTTCATGGCGCGATGCGTGGCACGGATACTCAGTGGACAGGCGCGTTCGATCGCGGCCCTTTGCCCAGCAGCCCAAGAGTCGTCGCGCATGGTATCGAGCGCGCTCAATACCTCGTCGCTGCTGTCGAGAGCGAAAGCTTCATTGATGTTGGTCAGGTGATCAAGTGCCGGGGTCTCTCCGGGAGGGGTCACATGCCACATATCGAGAGCACGTTTGACCAGAGCGTAGTTATCCTCGCCCCACTCGATGTTTTCGAGTTCTGTCACCAGCTCGCCGACACCGGCGGCTTGCACCGTATGCGTGGCAAGGCCAAGGCGCACCATATCCGCCGCCGCCAACCGCGTCCCAGTCAGGGCCAACCACATGCCAATCGCGCCCTCCAGATGCGGAAGCATATACGTCGCCCCAACATCGGGATAAAGGCCGATGCCGCATTCAGGCATGGCGAATAGCGCATTCTCGGTCGCAACCCGAAAATCGCCGTGCATCGAAATGCCGACACCGCCGCCCATAACGGCCCCGTCGATGAGGGCTACGAAAGGTTTTGGGAACTCTGCAACGCGCCAGTTATTGAGGTACTCCGCCCCGAAAAACTGCATACACGCCTCGACGTCATCGGCTTTGCGCTTTTCATAGAGGTAGCGGATGTCGCCGCCTGCACAAAACGCGCGCCCCGGCACAGCCTTGATCAAGACCGCCTTCACCGACTCATCGGAACGCCAAGCGGAAAGCTGCCGACCCATCGCCTGTACCATATCCAGCGTCAGCGCATTGAGCTGCTCTGGCCTGTTCAGCGTGATCTCGCCCCAACCGTTGGCGACTTCAAATAGGATTTCTTCACTCATGCATAAAGTCTTAGGGCAGTCCACGGCAGGTGCAAGTCCGATATGACGTTTAGGTCAAAACAGTCCTTTATCGACGGCATAAATCAACACGATATACGAGACGGCAATCATGATCGCCACCATCAGGAACAGCACCCAAAGCAGGTTCGTTCCTCGGAATATTCCTTTGGTTGGGCTGTCAATCGCCGGAACATCCGCCGCCAACTTTCCCGCAAGCGAAAACGCGGCATTGGCGCGGGCGGTAAAATGGAGCGACAACAATAACAGCGGTACTGAGAGCAGCAAATATCCGATGGCCATTACCTTACGCATATCGGCATAGGCTTCGGTTTCGTGAATATCGCCTGACAAAACCGTCATCCCACCGAACACCAACGACAACAGGATAAAGGCGTAGATATTCCGGAGGTTGAGGTCATTGAATCGCAGCCCAGCATTCACGGCATCTTGGGCCGTCATACTCTCGCCTCCTCCGCGCAGACGCGGTCCCAGATGCTCCGCGCCGTATCGCGCAGTTGCAGCGCCTCGGCCCAGCGGTCGGACAGTTCGTTGCCATCGGCCCCGGTCATTGCGTATTCGGGTGGACCGAGTTCGCATAAGAAGACCGGCGCTTCACCCGGATTTTTGCGCCGCCACGCGCGAAAGCCCTGCTCCCACCACCCCTCAAACAACCGCACCCATTTTGCATGTTGAGGAAAATTCAGCGGTAGTTGAATTTGCTGCCTGCTCGCCACACGGCCTTGAAAACTGCTGGCTCGCTCCAGACAACGGGTAATTAAACCCTGATCAAAGTCGGAAAGCGGATACCAAAACTCTCGGTCCACAACGTAGTGCGAGAGATCAGCGCAGAGCGGCATATCCGGGATTGAATCGAGCAGGTTCAACGTAAAGAACAGGTCGTTGGTTATGCAGTTTCGGTGCGTCTCGAACTGGATTGGCATCGCCTCTTCATCGGACATATCCATCCAGCGGCGAATAACCGGAATCGCCCCCTCCACAGTCAACGGAAAGACTTGGCCGATCACAACGACGAAAGGCCCGCCGAAATCCTTCGACATTTTGAGTGTATCCCGCAACGAGGCCACAGATTTAGGGAAAGCGACAATCAACGGGGTCAGGCCCGTGCGCTCAAAATGAGGCTGCGTTTTCATCGCGGTTGCAATATCGGCGGCACCGAGGTCAATCGCCATGCCGTCGAACCCCGCCTCAGCGACCTTATCAAAGGCCGTTCCCATATCGTCATAGGGCTGCATCGCCCAGAGCGACTGAAAGACTTTAAGCGGCGGAGCCATCAGCGCGGTCAATCCACGACCATCTGGCCGACCCCATTCGGGCCGCGCGCGATCCACACTTCATCATAAGGATAGTCCGCCTCAGATTTGCCGCCCATCAGCCTTTTGATCAACTCGATCTGGAATTCGATATACCCCATTCGATGTACTTCATGACCAATCTTGCCCTCAATCGTGTCGTTCAAATCTCGCAGTTTCCAGAACGGCACGGAGGGGAAGCTGTGATGCGCCGTGTGATATTGCATGTTCCAGCACATCCAGCGCAGCACGGCATTCGTATCAGTCGAGCGCGTGTTGTTGAGGATGTCATCTTCATGGCTGAGGCCCAGATGCTCGATGGTATTTTGTAACTGGTGAACTGGCTTCATCAACAAGAGCGGCGCGAGCCAAAAGATAACGGCGGCCCAGCTTTCCGCACCAATGGAAATCAGCGCGATTAGGCCATAAAGCCCGGCATGAATCCGCGCCTCTTTGATAACAATCTGTTCTTGATCGGGCCGAACATAAGGTTCAACGACGATCCCTCGGCAAAACCGGATGATCCGGGTTACGCGCGAATACCAATACGTCGGCCCGAAGAACCACAACAGATAGGACGTCAGCGTATATGGCTCGCGGGCCAACTCGCCGTCTTTTTCCCAGTTCTGCGTGTATTGGTGGTGCGCGTGATGCTGGATTTGATCAAAGTCACGCGGATACAGCATCAAAAAGCCAATCACCCGCCCGACCCACTCATTCAGAGCTTTGGTCTTGAAGGGGGTGTTGTGGCTGAGCTCATGTTGTCCGGCATATAGAAAGTTGAGCAATATCCCGTGTACGGCAAACACTGGAACCACCCACCATGTTCCCCAAGAAAGCGCCAGAAGACTACCCGTCAGCAAGATCGCACCGAAATGCGACGCCGCCTGCAACATGCCATGCACGTCGGAACGCTGCATCAATGCGCGTAACTCTTTGGGTTCAATCAGTTTTCGCCGGGTGAAGACTTCATCCATCGGGCACTCTCCGCGTCGTTTCCCGCAGAGCATCGCGCCCAAATCCACACGAGACAAGAAAAAATCGGCGGACCAAAGCCGGATAAGGCGGAGAGTCCCACCAGATCAGGCTGACACGGGTGCCAGACGTTGCGTCACTATCCTTGTGTCGCGAATTCTTCGGCGACCTCGCGGGCCAATTGGGCCGCTGTTGCGACGTATTTTGGCGCTCGGTCGGCGTCATAGCGCGCGAAGAAGCTGAGCGGCGCGGGACGCCAAGCGTAGTCGATTTCTACCAAGCGCCCTGCGGCTAGCTCATCCGCTACCATCGCCTGTAATAGTGTCGCGATCCCCATGCCCTTTGCGGTCATGTGCAGACAGGCCGACAGATTATTCGATGGAACCAGACGCGGCACAACGCCAGTGACTTGTCGGAGATGGGCGTCAAGCTCGGCATAGGGCTGTGTGTTCTTGGCGTGAGTCAAAATCGGAAAGGCGAGCATATCCTCTAGCGTTGCTGGTCCTTCAAATTGAGCCGCGACCGATGGCGCAGCGAACCACGTAAGGGAATACGTGCCCAGCGCTTCGCTGCCTGTCACCGGATATCGGAACGGGCCGCTTTGAAACGCAAGATCAAGGGAACGATCCGCGAGGTCTTTGTCGAGCGTCACCGACACGTCGACCGTCAATTCAACGGCGATACTTGGGAATGTCTCTGTCAGCCGTTCGAGGAAATCACTTAGCCACGTATGAACGATCATCTCCGTCACGCCGAGGCGCAATGTCCCCTCAATGCTCGCAGCGTTTTCTGATGCAAATTTCAGGTCTTCGGTCGCCTGCAACACCCGCCGCGCATAGATCAGCAAGTCTCGCCCCCGCGCAGTCAGCCGAACGGACCCGGCATCGCGCTCCATCAGTATTGTCTCAAGCACGGTTTCGAGAGAGGCAATTCGAAGCGAGATATTCGGCTGCGTCGTATTAAGCCGGACCGCCGCTTTACTGAAGCTGCCGAGGTCTGCCGCAGAGACAAACGCTTCGAGTTGCTTGAGGTTCAGGCTCATCGCAACATCGTCGCTATGCCTTGCCCCATCCACCGCCGCCGGGGGTTAGCATCTCGAAAACATCACCAGCAGCCAACTCGGACTGATCATTGCCTTTCAGTTTTTCCCGCGACCCATCAGCGCGCAAAACGGCGTTCTCGCCGACTGCGCCATTCCCACCTCCGGCCATGCCGCGAGGCTGTGTGATGCGGTGTGATGTCAGGGTCGTGACAGTCGCCGATTCCAAGAACCGCACGTCTCGGACGATGCCTTCGCCGCCGCTCCAGCGCCCCTTACCGCCCGAACCTGAACGGATGCCGAAGCGCTCGACCCGCACAGGGAAGCGCGTCTCCAACACTTCGGGGTCTGTCAGACGGGTATTCGTCATGTGGGTATGCACCGCGCTCGCCCCAATGAAACCGTCACCTGCTCCGGCCCCGCCGCCAATGGTTTCATAGTTCTGGAACCGGTCATTGCCCCAAACGAAGTTGTTCACCGTGCCTTGCGATCCCGCCACGGCCCCAAGCGCCCCGTAGAGGCAATCGGTGATCGACTGGCTGACTTCGGTATTCCCGGCGATGACCGCCGCCGGATACTGCGCGTTGATCATTGATCCCTTGGGAGCGATGATCTTCAGCGGCTTCATGCAACCCTCGTTCAATGGAATGTCTGAGCCGACCAATGTGCGGAAGACGTAAAGTACCGCCGCATGACACACCGCGAGCGGCGCATTGTAGTTGAAGGGGCTGTGCTCAGAGGTGCCCGTGAAATCAATCGTGGCTTCGCCCGCTTCTGTATCGACGGTCACTTTGACGTGGATTTCCAATCCGTCATCCAGTGGATAGGTACATTCGCCATCTGTCAAACGACCGATCACCCGGCGAACCGACATCTCGGCATTGTCCTGAACATGCCGCATATAAGCCTGAACGACATCAAGGCCGAAGTTTTCGATCATCCGTTTGACTTCACGAATGCCTGTCGCATTGGCAGCGACTTGTGCCTCCAAGTCCGCCATATTTTCATTAATATTGCGGCACGGGTATCTGCCAGAACCAAGCAAAGCACGGGTTTCGCTTTCTCGCAATTGCCCTTGATCAACCAGCTTGAAGTTGTCGATGACAACGCCCTCTTCGTCGATATGGGTGCTGTCCGGCGGTGCCGACCCTGGCGTCCTGCCGCCAATATCCGCGTGGTGCCCCCGCGAGCCGACATAGAACAGGATAGATTCCCCGTCAGAATGGAAGACTGGCGTAATCACCGTCACATCCGGTAAATGCGTCCCGCCATTAAACGGGGCATTGAGCATAAAGCTGTCGCCGGGTTTCATCTTCCCATGATTGAGCCGCGAGATAATCCGCACGCTTTCGCTCATCGAGCCGAGGTGAACCGGGACGTGCGGCGCATTCGCGACCAAATCACCGCGTCCATCAAACAGCGCGCAGGAAAAGTCATAGCGCTCTTTGATATTGACTGAGTAAGCGGTGTTGGCGAGGGTTTCGCCCATTTGCTCCGCAATCGACATGAAGAGGTTATTGAACACCTCAAGCATCACCGGATCGGCTTGCGTGCCAATCGCCAACTCGCGCTTCTTTTCAATGACGCGATTGAGGATGAGATTGCCATAGCGGTCAATCGTGCCGCGCCACCCCGGTTCGATAATATTGGTGCCGGTCGGTTCGGTAATGACCGCAGGGCCGTCAACGCTTTGACCGGCGGACAGCTTGCCCCGGTCATAAAGCGGTGCGTCATGTGACTCGCCCTCTGCGATCAGGTGAATGCGGGCGAGCGGTTCCGGCGTTGCGGTGCTTTCGCCAGCGGGTTCATCGGGAATCTTTTCGGAATCGCCGATTGCTTCGACGCTTAGGATTTCAATCAGCAAGTCGCGGGACGGGGACGCAAAACCAAAACGCGCGGTGTGAACGGCATCAAAGCGCTCGCGCATCTCCGCCTCTGAGCCGAACTCAACAGCAAGCGGTTGATGCGAACCAGCATAGCGCAGATAGGCGCGTTGTTCGACACGGATGCGCGCCGCTTCCACGCCTTGGGTTTCAACTTCGGCTTTTGCTTCCGCTGAAAGGCGGTCCAGCACCGCCGCCGCTTCGGTCATATTGGTGACGCTTTTGTCGAATTGTTCCTCGCGCAGTGCGCGGATTTCAGCGAGGCCCATGCCATAGGCCGAGAGCACACCAGCAAAGGGATGGATAAAGACGCTCTTCATCCCAAGCGCATCCGCAACGAGGCAAGCGTGCTGTCCCCCTGCCCCGCCAAAGCAATTCAGTGTGTAGCGGGTGACGTCGTAGCCGCGCTGAACGCTGATCTTCTTAATCGCATTTGCCATGTTCTCGACGGCGATACGTAAGAAACCCTCGGCGGTTTCTTCGGGCGACAGTGCCGGTGTATTTGTCTCTTCGGCGATCGCTTTTGAGAGCGCTTCAAACTTTTCCCGCACCGCTTGGGTATCGAGAGGCTGATCCCCGCTGGGTCCAAACACCGCCGGAAAATGCTCCGGGTTCAGCTTGCCGAGCAGCACATTACAGTCAGTGACGGTCAGAGGTCCGCCGCGGCGGTAACACGCCGGTCCGGGGTCGGCCCCCGCACTTTCTGGGCCGACCTGATAGCGGCCATCGCGGAATTCGAGGATCGAACCGCCGCCCGCCGCGACGGTGTGAATATTCATCATCGGCGCGCGCATCCGCACGCCTGCGACCTCTGTCTCAAACGAGCGTTCATACTCACCAGCAAAGTGCGTCACATCGGTTGACGTGCCGCCCATATCGAAACCGATGACTTTATCCAGACCGGCAAGCGCCGCTGTCTTGACCATGCCAACGACCCCGCCCGCGGGACCGGACAAAATCGCGTCCTTGCCTTGGAATAAACGCGCGTCGGTCAGACCTCCATTCGATTGCATGAAGAACAATCGCTCACAGGCACCGCGTTCGACATCCAAAGCCTCAGCAACCTGATCGACATACCGGCGCAGAATCGGCGAGAGATACGCATCGACAACAGCGGTATCGCCGCGTCCGATGAGCTTGATCAGCTTTGAGGTTTCGTGGCTGGTGGAAATTTGAGTAAAGCCGATTTCACGCGCGACATCCGCGACCGCGATTTCATGCGCGGGATTGAGATAGGCGTGCATGAAAACAATCGCGACGCTGCGAATACCGCTCTCATATGCCGCTTGCAGCGATGCCCGCGCCACTTCTAAATCCAAAGAATGCACCACCGCGCCCAACGCATCTAAACGCTCCGGCACTTCAGCGACGTCGGAATACAGCAGTTCCGGCAGCACGATATTCAGGTCAAAGAGGCGCGGGCGGTTTTGATACCCGATCCGCAATAGGTCGCGGAACCCTTCGGTGATCAGTAATAGAGTCGGATCGCCTTTGCGCTCCAGCAACGCGTTCGTCGCAACTGTCGTGCCCATTTTGACTGAAGATATTGTCGCGTCGGGCAGTGCATCTTCTGCCCCAAGGTCCAGCAGATCCCGCACGCCTTGCACGGCGGCATCCTTATACCGCTCCGGGTTTTCGGACAGCAGCTTGTGGCTCAGTAACGTTCCATCAGGCCGCCGTCCCACGATGTCGGTAAACGTACCACCGCGATCAACCCAGAATTGCCACATCGAACTGCTCCTATCGGCTTGGGAACGACTTAGTATAGGTTTGGGAAAAGAGAAAGCAGCATCATTCCGTAAGGAATACTTCGATATGCCGATGAAAGGAGTCCGGGTCTTCAAGATGAGCCGCATGGGCGCAATCGGGCATCAGGGCAAAGCGGCTGCGCGGGATTCCAGCCAGCAGCGCATCGGGCTGGCTTCGCGGATACGACTTGTCCTTCTCGCCCCAAATAACCAGCGTTGGAACCTTAATCTGAGCCAATGCCGTCCTTCCGTCCCAGACTTCCCACGCCGCCAAACTGGCCAGCGCCGCTTGCTGCGTTCCTTTGATGCCTTCAGCGAGGCACGCTGCGTATCCCGGCGCCGCTTTCCCTTTGATCAGCCACGTCGCCGCAATCCGGCGCATCGTGGCCTCGGTGCCCTCGGAAAGCAACCGCCGACGCGATTCATCTAACGTTTCAAAGCGCCCCGGCAAGTTGCCGACCGGGCCTGTGCCGTAGGCAATCAATTTGCGAATACGATTGGGCTGCATGACGGTCATTTGCTGGACAACCATGCCGCCCATTGAATGTCCGAGCAGGAAAATATCGTCGATGCCGAGCCCATCAAGAGTCTGCCAGATCAATTCTGCATGACCGTCAATCGTTTCGGGTGCGGATAGGTGCGCGCTGTCACCGAATCCGGCGAGATTAACTGCAATGACGTCATAAGAAGCTTTGAAATGGGCAATCTGATCCGTCCAGTGACCCGCCCCGCCGAAATACCCGTGTACAAGCACAAATGTCGGACCGCTGCCCTGTCGGGTAAACGCCAACGTCATAGCTGATCCGCGTAGGCAAAAAGACCGGGTTGACCGCCGGTATGCCAGAAGAGCACGCGCTTTCCTTTCAACGCGCCGCTCTCAACCAACATCATCAAACCGCCCATGACTTTACCTGTGTAGGTGGGGTCGAGGAACAATCCCTCGCGCTGCGCCGCCGCACTGATGGCGCGCCGTGTGATCTGATTGAGCTTTCCATATCCCGGCGAGAGCGAGCCGTCGAAAACCCGAACATCTTCGTCCGCAACTGTGCCAGTCGTCCCAAGCAAGTCGTCGATATCCCGAACGCGTCCCTCAACCCGCGGTTTTTGCAAAGACGCGGCGCGGCGCACGCAAATGCCGGTAACGGGTGTCTGATTTCCAATCGCCCGAAGGCCGAACAGCAGCCCGGAATGGGTCGACGCACTGCCGGAACCGACGATGATTTCGTCAAACGGCTTTTGGTCTTGGTTTTGACGGACAAGTTCCAGCGCCGCATCAATATATCCCAAAGCGCCAAGCGGCGGATGGTCCGTGCCCAGCGTGATGACATAGGGTTTGCGCCCATCGGCTTTCAGACCTTCGGCAATCCGGTAAATCGACTCGTCCGCCGCCTGTTCGTCTTCACCAACCGGAAATGAGTGGATCGTCACGCCAAGCAGCCGGTCGAGCAAGACATTGCCGTTGGTTCGATACAGCTCTCCGGCACCATCGACCCGTTCTTCGAGCTGGACATGACACGCCATCCCGCAGCGCCGCGCCATTGCCGCCGCTGTGCGGACGAAATTTGACTGTATCGCGCCAGTGATGAGGATCGTATCTGCCCCCTCCGCCTGTGCGGCACCGATATAGAATTCAAGCTGGCGCACTTTGTTGCCGCCAAATGCAAAGCCGGTGCAATCGTCGCGTTTGACAAAGATGTCCGCGCCGAAATCAGCGCTAAGATTGGCCAAAGATTCAAGTGGCGTCGGCGTATGCGCCACCGAAACGCGGGGAAACCGCGTTAACTGAGCACAGACACCCTCTATCGAACCCACTGAGCCACCCCTCGTTGTGCCGCATCATCCGTTGCACCTAGAGACGGATTGCCGCCGGGTCAATTCCCGGAAGTTTGATGTTCGACGGGGGGCGACATTGGACACCAGTGATCGGGAGTATTCGATTTAATCCACCCACGCGACGCGCGGTGCCGAAAATCCAGACCGGCGAGCGATGGTTTTTAACGTTCTATAGAGTGCCGAACGATGCCCGGCTGCGAAGGCTTTTGCCCTAAGCATCGCGGTGTTTGGCGCGCATGACCCTCCGAAGGATGGGAGTAATTTTGCAAATTTTCTCTTGACATATGTTCATGTTTAGTTCTTTTTTGTTTTAACGAATCAAACGGAAGGCAAAAAACGACGTGGACATTGAACAGGCACTTGAAACTCAGCGGCATCGGCTGCTCCGCATTGTCGCGGGGATGGCTGTGTTGGTTGGGGTTTTGGCGCTTGGTCCGGTTTCACGTCGGCTTTCGGAGTGGAGCCTCGGGTTTGTCGGGTCAGTGCTGTGCCGCGCAGAAGCCGCCGCGAAGTATCTCGTGATCGCGCAGGCCCGCTTGATCGTCTCGCGCGAGGGCTTGAAGATTGACGACGGCCAGATTTTGAGCCGCCTCGCCCAAATCTGCGTCGCAGATGACACTAATCTTTCCTTATCGGAGTGTCAGCGATGCCTGAAGCGGTTACGCGCCATCCTGACGGACCTGTCCTCCCACGCCGCGCGCCTGCTCCATCGGATCGAAAAACTGATGCGCCGGGCGCTGGGAACTCTGCGGTTCTCGTGTTTCGCTGGGCCGCGCGTTTCAGCGCCTCTTGATGAATGGCGGTTGGCGAAAGTCCGCATCGAGCGCCCGCCGGACAAAGGCGCGCTCGCACCGCTGATCGTCTCCCCTCCCCCCGAACTCCGGGCGGGAGGCGTCGGCGGTTGAGCCGCCGCTTTCGTGGCCTTTACCACAAGGCGCGAAATCACGTTTCAGGTCGTTTTCGGAGAAACCTTCAAGTTGATGCGGTATCCGCTTGACGCGGCGTCTCAAAATCTCTTGAAGTCGAATGATTGAGATCGCAGGTCGGGCTGGAATAGGCTCGGTGTGAGGCGCGAATGACCCAAACCGAAGATGCAGCCCCCAAGCGGTTTGTTTTCCTGCTGACCCCCAAGCTATCTATGATTGCTCTTGCCTCAGCGGTTGACCCGTTGCGCCTTGCCAATCGGATGAGCGGACGGGACGTTTACGACTGGAATTTCGTGTCAGAATCGGGCGGCGCCGTCGCGTGCTCTAACGGCGCGCGGATCGAGGTGGATGGGGGATTGGCGGACCTGCACCGCGATTCAACGATTATCGTTGCCTCGGGTCTGGACGCGCACGAGGCGGCAACCAAACCGACTTTGACTTGGCTGCGGAAGCAATCGCGAATTGGCGCAAAGATCGGGGCGGTTTGTACAGGGACATTGATCCTCGCCCGCGCAGGCTTACTGGACGGCAAGCGCTGCACAATCCACTGGGAAAACCAAGCCGCCTTTCGCGAGGAATTCCTCGATATCGAAGTCACCAACCGTCTTTATGAGATTGACGGTGATCGCTTTACCTGTGCCGGGGGCGCCGCCGCCACCGACATGATGCTGACGCTGATCGCGCAGGATGTGGACCCTGAAACGGTCGGCCTCGTGGCGGATCAGGCGATCCATACGCCCATCCGAGGAGACCGCGACGAACAAAGGCTTTCGGTGCCAGCGCGCATCGGCGTTCGCCACCCGAAGCTGGTTTCGATTATTCAGACGATGGAGCAAAACTTGGAGGAACCGATCAGCCCCTCGATCCTCGCCCAAGACGCTCAGATGTCGACGCGGCAACTCGAACGGCTGTTCCGGCGATACCTCAATCGCTCGCCAAAGCGGTACTACATGGAGTTGCGCCTGCAAAAAGCGCGAAACCTGCTGCTGCAAACCGAGATGTCCGTGATCAACGTCGCCTTGGCCTGCGGTTTCACCTCGCCCTCTCATTTCTCGAAATGCTACCGCGCACATTTCAACCGCACGCCGTATCGTGAACGAGGCGCGCCGGGAGCCGCCGCCGTGACGCCCTCGCAAAGCGCCTGATAGGACTGGCGAATCAATCAACTAGATTTATGTACATTGATTGTCTGAGGATGCCTGCGACGGCTTGCACCATCTTTGCATCCTCCAGCGCATGGTTAGATTTGCGCTATTCCTCTCTGCCGTCTCGTTGATCGCACTGCCCGATCAAACCGCCCATGCAAACGATGGGGCGGATGTCGTCTATTGCTATGACACGTCCCGCGCCTTGATAAAGCGTGTCCGGCAACGCCACTGCGACGGGCAAGTCGTAACAACCCAGCAGGCCGCTCGCATTCATACGCAAATCGAAGCCGACCGGAAGGCCCGGCAAAGCCGTGTTCTCGCGCAATCTCACGCCCGGTCGCGAACTGGGATCCGTTTCAAAAGTGCCGGCGCAGCCTTTGCCGTGAATCCAAATGGCGAGTTGTTGACAAGCGCGCATGTCGTGCGCGGTTGCCATCGGCTCGAAGTTCGCAGAAATGATCAGGACACAACTTATCCGGCCCGAATAAAGGCCGTGCTTGAAGCAAATGATCTTGCCGTTATTCGCATCCCGGCTCGCACCCAAGAGATTCTCCGGTTTTCCCCTCAGCGCCCCGAAGACGGCGCGCCGCTCGCGCTGATCGGGTATCCGTCTGAAGGATTGATCCGCCGCAAGCCGCGTATGACGCCCGTCTTGACCAGCTATGCCGTGAGCGACCCCTCGACATATGGACTGATTGGCATCGCAGGTGATGTCAGGCATGGGAACTCTGGCGGTCCGGCGCTGGACAGCCGAGGCCGTGCGGTGGGCGTTCTCAAAGCGAAGATCAACACGGTCGCCGCCCATAAGCTGACCGGACGTATTCTCCGCGACCTCGGTGTGATCGTCGATACGGCTCAAGTTTTGAACTTTCTCAAGGCCTCAAAAACCCCCTTCGCACTCGCCCGCGCGACATTGCCGGAGAAGTCTGGACGGGACCTTTTTGCCGAGGGTAGCCGTGCGGTCTATCGGGTTGATTGCATGGTTCGCGACTAACAAGCTTGCTACCGTCCAAGACGGATTTCTTGGCAATTTGGCCGCAACTATGGTCTTCTGATTCTGATTTGGATCGAAGGGCGACAGTTCAAGCTCACAAAAGGTTCGCTGGAATCATGTTGGAAGCAGTCTTTAGACGCACACGAGAGCTGCGATTAGCCGTCGTTATATTGACCGTTGGCGTTGTTCATCTGCTGACTTATTTCGCCGCTGCCGCGATTTACGGTCGCGGATCTACGGGAATGTTTGTTGAATACATGATGATGCTGGGAATCGCGATGATTACCTCTGCCGCAGTCTTGTTTGCCATTGAAACAATCGTCCTAAAAGACCGCAAGGATTCCGAGCGATAATTTAAGCAGCGAGGGTTACGACGTGCGCTGAAGGAACTCACGAACCCCTTTTTCTGCCGCCGCATCGGGCGTTAATTTTCCACTCAATACGGATGAACGAAGTGCCGCGAGGTCGGTATGCTCTCGAAAAGCGCTCATGACCTGAGCCTGCAAAGCGGCCTCGAACCATTGCTGTGCCTGCGTTTGCCTTCTCCGGTGATGAAGGCCAGTTTCCTTACGCGCGCGATCAAGTACCTGAAGTGCCGTCCAAATTTCCTGCAAACCGTCCTCTTCGAGCGCGGAAGCCGTCAGCGCCATCGGGTACCCCTCCGCCTCGCCTTCTCGCGCACGGAACAGCCGGAGGGCGGAGGCATAATCGGCCCGCGTGCGAACCGCCGCATCCTTCATGGCACCGTCGGCTTTGTTGACCACGACAATATCGGCAATTTCCATAACGCCACGTTTGACACCTTGCAGCTCATCTCCCCCCGCTGGAGCCAACAAAAGTAAAAACATATCAGTCATTTGCGCGACTGTTGTTTCGGACTGTCCAACGCCGACGGTCTCGACCAAAACTGTATCAAACCCGCCCGCTTCGCAGAGCAAGATGACCTCTCGCGTCCGGCGCGCGACGCCGCCCAGCTCTCCTCCGGACGGAGAAGGGCGGATAAAGGCATCGCGCTGGCGGACAAGCCGTTCCATTCGCGTTTTATCCCCCAAAATCGCACCACCTGCGATGGTTGAGGATGGATCGACCGCGAGCACGGCAACCTTTCTGCCTTGCTCAATCAACTGCATTCCAAAACTTTCGATGAAGGTCGATTTTCCGACCCCCGGTGTCCCGGACAACCCAATTCTCATTGCCTGTCCGGCATGACCCGCCAACACGTCGAGCAGCGCGGCGGCTTGCTCACGGTGATCCGTGCGGGTTGATTCAACGAGTGTGATTGCCCGCGAGAGGGCGCGTCGTTCGCCATTAAGGACGCCATCCCGCAACGCTATGATCTCATTCGAAAAATCCATAGTACGTACTTAAAATCTACTTAATCATTCTAACGCAAAATTGCGCTTAGTCTGGTATACCTTGCCTTATGGCGTAGGCAGAACGATTTGATCAATTTTTTCAAAATTGAGGCAAAGTTTGGAGCGGGCATGAAGAGTTACAAGCGACTTTTCCAAGGTTTTTGCGCGGTTTTGGCCATGAGCGCACCCGGCTATGCGTCAAGCAATGCCGGGGCACCCACTCCCTTTGCTGCGAACTATGATTTCTACATTGGCGGATTGCCAATTGCCGAAATCTCGTTTGCCGGTTCCATCGGCGCGCTGGAATACGCAGCCAACTCGACAGTCCGCACTCGCGGGCTGCTCGATATATTGGTAAACGGACGGATGAAAGCGGGCGCTGAAGGCCATCGCCACACGAAAGGCCACCTCGCGCCGGATCGTTATAACACGCAGTACACGACCCGCAGTGATGCGAGAAAAGTCAGCATGGCCTATGAAGGCGAGGTCGCGAATGTCTCGATCACCCCACCTGAAGAGAAAAAGCCTTACGATACAGATGCGTCGCAGCACCCAGATACGCTCGATCCAGTAACAGCCGCCGTGACGATGATGACGCCGCGAGCCTCGGCGGACCTCTGTAATCGGACAATCCCGATTTTCGATGGCAAGCGCCGCTATGACCTGATTTTGCTGCCCCTTGATCGCCGCCCAAACAGCGATAATCCGCCGGCTCCTAAGTGGAAACGCCCCACGACCCAATGTTTTGGCGTCTACGAGCGTATTGCTGGGTTTGAAGGAAATTTACGCCACGAACAGCGCTATTTTCCATTCGACGTCTGGTTTGAGAAAGACAAGAAAAATGGGCTGCACCGGATTGTCCGGCTGGCGGGCAAAACCAAGCTGGGCTTTGCAATCGGCACGCTGCGCCAATAACGGGTCCAGCGCGGTTAGATTGGCTCGCCGCGAACCGCTTTTTTGAGACGTTCCAAACCTGCCTCGGCCCCATCTACATTAGGGTGAAGGTCTTGCGCAGCCTTGTAAGCGGCATAGGCCTCGTCTTTGCGGTCCAAACTTTCCATAATCAACGCCATCCCGATCATGGCCCCGAAGTGACGAGGCTCTAAGCGAAGAGCCTCGTAGAGATCCGCCAGAGAACGTCCCAAGTTTTTTTCTGCGAAATGGGCAGTTGCCCTCGCGTTCCAACCTTCCGCGAAATCAGGACGGAACGCGATTAGGCGTGAAAAATGGCCAATCGCCTTCTGAAAGTCCTTTTTTCTCATCGCCTTACGGCCCCGTAGTAGGAGCAGATCAGCGGAGTCGCTGCCGGATTCTGACCAGCGATCCGTGATTTCTTTCTCGATTCGACCCGCTTCGCCGTCACTCGCATCCGCCAAGCGTTCAAACAGCCGTTCCAGCGTTTCATCGGAAAGCTGTTTCGGCGGTTCCTGTTCTTCCGCCGCTGTCACGTCGGGGTCTTCTGACTCTTGCTGTTGGGCAAAGGCAGGCGCGGCACTCAGCGCAAAAGCCAATAACGCGATCCTTAACGGTGAAAGCATCGAAAACTCCGTCATTTATCGTGCACCTTCCGTAACGCACCCTCTAGACCGTCGAGCGGGTCTCAGGTATCTCGTCGATTATTGTGGCGGGCCAATGGCCCTACGAGGAGAAGTATGATGGATGATGCGACGCTCGCCAAGGCTGTCGAGGTTCTTCAGGAAAAAGTGTCTGGTGTCGACGCTTTCGGTGCGACGGTTCGATTCGATTTTGAAGGCGAAGGCGCGATCCTGGTCGATGGCAACAACGAACCGCCTTCGGTGACAGTGGATAGCGAAGCAGAAGCGGATTGCACCATCACTGCCGACGAAGACACGTTCCGCGAAATGATGGACGGTGAGTTGGACCCCACCTCCGCTTATATGACCGGCAAGATCAAAATTGACGGAGACATGAGCGCTGCGATGAATATCGCGCGGGTACTCGGTTAAGACTGTCGCTACGCAAATGAGCGAACACCCCGCTTCGGCAGAATTACACGGTGAAGCGCCTGAGGGTGGCGCATCATCTGTGATCGAAGCTGATGATGGGATCAAACTGCGTTTCGCGCATTGGCCCGCAGAGGGCGAGATGCGCGGAGCCATCCTGCTCGCGCAAGGCCGGACCGAGTATATCGAGAAGGCCTATGAATGGATCGAGAAATTTCGGTCGCGCGGGTTGCACGTCGCCGCCTTCGACTTTCGCGGCCAAGGGTTGTCCGAACGCTTGTTGCCAAATCGGCGGCGGGGATATGTCGAAGACTTCGCCCAGTTTCAACTCGATTACGACGCTGCCTATAGAGCGTTTCGCGAGATTGTCGGCGACGCGGTGCCGATGGTTGTCTGCGGCCATTCGATGGGCGGCCTCGCAACGACGCGGTTTCTGTCTCGTCGACAAACCGACCTGAAAGGCGCGATTTTGAGTGCGCCGATGTTGGGCCTCGCCTTACCGCCGCCCGTTTCATGGCTAGCTTTCCTGATGTCGAAGGCTGCCACGGCTACGGGTTTTGGTGCACGGTATGTTCAAGGGTGCGATGACAGATCAGGGCCAGACCGAGGCTTTGAAGGCAATGTCCTGACTCACGATGGCGAGCGCTTTGCCCGCCATGCCGCGATGTGGGATCGGTATCCCGATCTCATACTCGGCGGCACCACTCATCAATGGTTGAGTGCAGGTTTTGATGAGATGCGCGGCGTTGCCGCGTTGCCTAAAGGTTGGTTGAGCATCCCGGCTCTTGTCTTGTCTGCGGAGGAAGACACGGTTGTTTCCAACAAGGCCATCGCAAAATTTGTTCGCACAAATCCGTTGGCGGAACGTGTCAGGCTCGCCGGATCACGACACGAACCACTCATGGAAGTCGAGGCGGTTCAAGCGATGGTTTGGCCTGCGATAGACACATATCTGGATCGCGTTCTGCCTCAGTCACCTGTCGGTGCCTGACAATCCTGAACACCCTACTCCGTAACCGTAACCGTCGCTGTTACGAGTTCGCCGCCAACAGTATACGTTCGGTGATCATTCGTGTTGAGTGTGACGCGGATGATATGCTCGCCTTTGGGCAATGGCGGAACCTCAGCTCTGTCGCCATAAACGCGACCGAGCTTGACGCCGCCGACATAGATATGCCCGTGTCCGACGCCCGCCTCGTGCGGACCATCGGCAGCTTCTTTCGAAAAGCGAAAATTCGTTGTCTCGACCGTGACGTCAAATCCGCCCGCTTCACGCGGCTTTGCGTTGATGGAGAGCGTTGGGGCCGGTTCGCCGTCCGGTACGGCATGGTCCTTCCCCATCATCTCCATCGCCTCGCCGTCTCTGGCCTCAGCCATTGCCCCGTGATCCATGTCGCCATGCTTCATCATCGGCGTGCCAAACAAAGCTTTGGTTTTGACATCTCCTGCGCCTTCGAAGGTCAAAGTCATCGGGATGAGGGCACCGTTTTCCATCACGCCCGGCACCCCGCCGAGCATGATGTGCGCGCCGTCCATCGCGAGGCCAACCGCCGAGTTCGCAGGGATGGGGAGCGGCTGGGCATTCTCCCCTTTCACAATTGCCATTTTCGCACCCTCAACATGTGCGGAGACGAGGCGATCTGGTTCGCCCGAGTTGCGGATCGTCATGGTTACGCCCACCAAAGCACCGCCGTGACTGGAGGCCTGCACATCTTCCAGCAAGATCGCATTGCCGCCCGCCATCCGAATACCGACGACAGCCGCAACGATCACTGCGGCCGCCAAACCCAACCGAATCCAAGCCCGCACACGGACCTCCCTTGTCAAATCAAGGCCATCGTGGTGGTTTTACACGCGCGGATCAAGGCAGCAGGGTCATGAAGATTAAATTTATCCAAGGGCTAATGATCGGCCTCGCATTCGCCTTGTGGACGGGTGAGGTGTTGGCCCACGCATCAGGGCGCGGCTTTGTGCTGTTGCTGCCGACTGAAACGATGCAATTTGCGGGAACAACCGCCGTCGCGCTGTCTTTCGCGCTGATTGCGTTTACCCCTGCCAAAGTGCTGCACGTGCTGTTTCGCGAATGGCATTTGTTTAAGTTTCCACTCCTCAACATCGAAACCGCCCTAAGCTTGCTCGGTCTGCTGTTTTGGACGACGTTAGTCGTCGCGGGGTATATCGGCGCGCGAGACC
Organism: uncultured Neomegalonema sp.; assembly: GCA_964549375.1. GTDB lineage: Bacteria > Pseudomonadota > Alphaproteobacteria > Rhodobacterales > Rhodobacteraceae > JAHDDY01. Next base: position 1,138 of record CAZJWF010000045.1, on the reverse strand, counting down.
CACTGGCCAATCCTCTGCCTCTAACTGTGTGGACACTTCTGTGGGTCGGGTTCACCTTTGCCTGCGCGATGTTTGGCAACCTTTGGGCCGTAATAAATCCGTGGAGCGGGTTCGCGCGGTTAATCGGATTGGGCGAGCCGCCGTTACGCCTGCCTGATCGTGTCGGCTATGCCCCAGCTCTCTTGGGGTTGCTCGCGTTCGGCTGGTTCGAGATTGTTGATATTGCCCCTGATGATCCCGCACGCTTGGCACAGGCGGTGGCGGGATATTGGCTGTTCACTCTGCTAGGGATCGTCGCCTTTGGCCAGCGTGAATGGATGCAGCGCGGAGAGTTCCTCAATGTCTTCTTTGGGTTTATCGGTCGGCTCGCGCCGGTTCAGTTTGCCCGCGCAAAAGGGATCATCCACGTAACTGCTGCCCTGCCCGGTGCGGGGTTGGTCAATGGGCCGGTCCCGTCGATGTCAGGAGCTTTCTTTATCCTCTGCGCGTTGGCAACGGTCTCTTATGATGGCCTGAGCGAGACATGGTGGTGGCTGGCGCAAATCGACGTCAACCCGCTGGAATTTCCAGGTCGGTCGGCAGTGGTCGCGGAAAACTCCTTCGGCCTCTTCGCGGCATGTAGTGCTCTGACCCTCGCCTTTGCCATAAGCCTCGCTATGGGATCAGCCATCACTGGAAGACCGCCAGACCTCGGACAAACGATTCGCCAGCTTTCGCTGTCAATTATTCCGATTTCGCTGGCCTACCATTTCGCGCATTATCTGGTCGTCCTGCTCGTCAATGGTCAATATGCGCTGGCCACGGCGACCGACCCACTGGCGACCGGCGCGGACTGGTTGGGGCTGGGACAATTTTACGTCACGACCTCGTTCCTAAATACACAAGAAACCGTAGAGACTATTTGGCGGACACAATCTGGCGCGATCATCATAGGACATATCATTGCCGTCTGCGTCGCGCACCGCATCGCGCTGGATCTCTGGCCTACAGAACGTCTGGCCCTCAAAGCACAAATTCCTCTCGCACTGCTCATGCTTGGATACACTTTTTTCGGGTTATGGTTGCTGGCTTCGCCGACAGCCTAGTTAACCCGAGTTACGGATAATGCAGCGGGTTTTTAGTGCTGATAGCGGGCTTG
>CAZJWF010000044.1:0-25294 GCA_964549375.1 uncultured Neomegalonema sp. | reverse complement strand
CCTATCAGTCGGCGCCAGTGATTACGCATCAAGCGGCCCCTGCTGTGACCTATCAATCGAAACCGGTGATTTCGCATCATGCGGCCCCAGCGGTGACCTCTCACTCTGCACCAGCGGTGACATACTACGCTGCGCCTGCGGCTGGTCGGCATGAAATCATCATCAACCAACTGCCCGCGCCCGCTCCTGTCGTGGCGGCTCCTGTCGTTGCTGCACCCGTTGCCCGAAGCGTAAGTGCCGCACCGAATGCATGGAGCAGTCGCGTCTATGTTGGTGCGCGCGGTGGCTTGTCGTTCCTCGAAGATACTGATTTCAGAGCGGGGGGTGCCAGTATCGATAATGATTATCGCGATCCCGACTACACCGTCTCGGCGGTTGTGGGTTGGGCCGCGAAGGTCAACAACCATATCCAATATCGTCTCGAAGCAGAGCTTGGGTATCAGCGCGCAGATGTTGATACGCACTCATCCCGAAACTTCAACGTGGGAAGTTCGGGCTCGGATGGCGATACCCAAACGATCTTTGGCTTCGCGAATGCGTATGTCGATGTTCCGATTGTTAAGCGTCTGAGTGCGACGGTCGGCGGCGGTCTCGGCGCTGGTTATGTAGAGTTCGATGATCACGGTATCGACGGTTTAGGTACGTTGGTCGACGACTCGGATACCGTGTTTGGTTATCACCTTGACGCGGGTTTGACCTATGACGTTACGGATCGCATTGCGGTCGAGGCGCTGTATCGCTACACGAACTTCATTGATGTTGGCCTGACCGCTGAAGACGGAAACTCGTCGGAGGCGGACATCGAGTCGCACAACGTCTTGGTTGGTGCGCGCTACGGTTTCTGATCTTCGGATCAATGTGAGGTGATTTAGTTTGCCTCAGTGACCTACATAAACGACGCCTTCGGGTGTCGTTTTTTGTTTGACGGTATTGCGTTATCATGGCGGGGTAGGGAACGAGTTTACCGGCGGAGGCACGTTTTATGGAACACGTCAAATTCACCCAAATGAAGGATGGTGACGCCGAAGACTACGCCTTCCTGACCGAGCACGAGATTGAATACACGAAAGGGACCGCAGATCGTTTGCTTGATGCGCTAAGGGATCTGGATGAGAGCCTGTCGGGGTATAAAGTCACTCGGCTGGGGCATTCGGTTCAGTCCGCAACGAGAGCGTGGCGCGATGGGGCGGATATAGATTGGGTCGTCTCGGCACTGTTGCATGACATTGGCGATATATACGCCCCCTATAACCATGACGAGTATGCCGCCACGATCATAAAACCCTTTGTTCGGGAGCAGTGTACTTGGACCGTCGAAAAGCACGGCGATTTTCAGATGATCTATTACGCGCAGCATGTTGGCGGGAATCCTGAAAAGCGTGCCCAATATGACGGGCACGCTTATTTCGATGATTGCGCGTTGTTTTGTGAACGCTGGGATCAGGCCAGCTTTGACCCTGATTATGACGACCTGTCGCTTGAGTTCTTTCGGCCTATGGTTCGGGATGTATTCGCCCGTGAACCATACGATCCGGCGGTCATGCGACCCGGCGAGCGTGTCCCGTTGACCGATTCTCGCGTCGCCCAGCAACGCTGACGCATCGACTCGCCTCATCTAACCGTCGTTTTTCGGCGAATTATTGCGTGTTAAGACGGTTGCACGATGCGACGCTCCTGTTAACGTCTCCACCCAAAGGGAGGCGCGGATAACATGCATCCAATTTCGAAGATGGCGCTGCAAAGGTTGGCGTTGGGACTGTTCACTTTGTTTGTGGTTTCGGTGATCATCGCGGGAGCTGTGGAGTTTCTACCCGGCGATCTGGCTCAGGAAATTCTGGGGCAGGCGGCGACGCCGGAGGCGGTTGCAGCCTTTCGTGCTGAGGTTGGCTTGGATAAGCCCCCCGTCGAGCGGTATTTCTCGTGGCTTGGCGGGGTCGCGCAGGGCGATTTCGGCGTGTCGCTCGCTACGAAACGGTCGATTTCCGAACTGATTTCGGCGCGGCTTGGTAATACGCTTTTCCTCGCTGGATTTGCCGCAGTGATTGCGGTGCCTTTGGCAGTAACGCTGGGTATGTTGGCTGCGCTATACCGCAACACATGGTTTGACCGTCTTGTAAACGTTTCGACGCTTTCTTCGATCTCGTTTCCAGAATTCTTCGTTGCTTATGTTCTGATCCTTTTCCTGTCGGTGGGATACGGTTTCGACGCACGCTGGGTTCTTGCGTTGCTTGGACTGTTCCTGCTCGTCGAAGGTTTTGGTGCGGTAAAAGAGGGCATGAAGATCAGCAAAGTTTCGATCTTCGGCTGGATTTTTGGCCTGATTGGCCTCGGCCTCGTTATCAATACTTTTTTCGGCTGGTGGCAGTATCAGATCGGTGCCGTTCGGGCCTTCCCGTCGATCTCAAATATTTCGCCAGATGCGCCATTCGCTGATCGGGTTCACCGAAGTTTCTTGCCTGCGCTGACGCTCACACTGGTTGTGACCGCGCATATGATGCGGATGACGCGGGCCTCGATCATCAACTTGATGGCCTCGCCTTACATCGAGATGGCGCGGCTGAAAGGCATGTCGCCGGCTCGGATTATCGTGAAGCACGCGCTGCCAAATGCGCTTGCCCCCATTATCAACGTGATCGCGGTGAACCTAGCGTTCCTGATTACCGGTGTGGTCGTTGTTGAGGTGGTGTTCGTCTATCCGGGGCTTGGCCAACTGTTGGTCGATTCGGTGTCCAAGCGTGACATCACGGTGGTTCAAGGCTGCTGCCTGATCTTTGCGGCGACGTATATTCTACTTAACCTGCTCGCGGATATTTTGGCGATTGCCACGAACCCGCGTCTTCTGCACCCGAAATAAGGAGGACGCATAGATGGCTGATATGACCAATGATCCGACAGCACTATCAGCGGACGCTGAAGCCCCCCGCGTCGATCAGGAATCGCGCTGGGTGACAGTTCGCCGTGCGTTTCGCACCGCACCCCTGACAGCTTGGTTCGGGATGATTGTCATCCTGCTTTATATCCTGACGGCGGTGTTTGCGCCGGCTCTGGCACCTTTTGGCGAGAAGGAAATTGTCGGCGACGCCTTTGACGTTCCCGGTGACGATTACCTACTCGGCACGGATCAGCTCGGACGGGATATGCTGTCGCGGATGATCTATGCCGCGCGAAATACGGTTGGTATCGCGCTGGTAACGACGATCCTGTCCTTTACGCTCGGCAGTCTTTTGGGAATGCTTGCGGCGGTGATGGGCGGTTGGACAGATAATATCCTGTCCCGGATTGTCGATGTTCTGATGTCGATCCCGCAACTCATCTTCGCGCTGTTACTGTTGACGATCCTTGGCGCGAATGTCGTGAATATGATCCTCGTGATCGCACTGCTAGATAGTACACGCGTGTATCGCCTGATGCGGGCGGTCGGAATGAATATCGTGGTGATGGATTATGTCGAGGCCGCAAAGCTGCGCGGTGAGGGCCTGTGGTGGTTGATCCGCAAGGAAATCTTGCCCAACGCCTTGGCACCGCTGATCGCTGAGTTCGGTTTGCGCTTCTGTTTCGTGTTCTTGACCATTGCGGCGCTGTCATTCCTTGGCCTTGGTATCCAGCCACCGACGGCGGACTGGGGTACGATGGTTCGCGATAACGCTCAGCTTATTACGTTTGGCGAGATCATCCCGCTTTATCCTGCGGCGGCGATTGCGCTGCTGACTGTTGCCGTCAACTTTGTGGTTGACTGGATGCTACACCGCTCTAGCGGATTGAAAGAGTAATCATGACGGACGATACAATTCTCAAAATCCGCAATCTAAAGATCGACGGCAAGACCGGCGACGAGTGGTTGCCAATTCTCAAGGGCATCGACCTCGACCTCAAGCGGGGCGAAGTTCTTGGCGTGATTGGCGAGTCAGGTGCGGGCAAGTCGACCATTGGTCTTGCGGCGATGGGCTATACGCGCGGTGGATGCCGGATTTCTGATGGCGTGGTGGATTTCGAGGGAACGGACCTTGTGAAATCCTCAGAATCTTATCGCCGAAAGCTGCGCGGTAAGAAAATCGCGTATGTCGCGCAGTCGGCAGCGGCGAGTTTCAACCCAGCACACAAGCTGATTGATCAATATTCCGAAGCCCCAATTCAGCATGGCGTGATGTCCAATACTGAAGCGGCGAGCGATGCGACGGAATTGTATCGGCGTTTGCAACTGCCGAACCCGGATGAGATCGGGTTCAGGTATCCTCACCAGGTCTCGGGTGGACAGCTACAGCGGGCTATGACGGCGATGGCGATGTCGTGTCGGCCTGACCTGATCATCTTCGACGAGCCGACGACGGCCCTTGATGTGACGACGCAAATCGAAGTCCTCTCAGCAATTCGTGATGCGGTTGAGCAATTCGGAACGGCGGCGATCTACATCACCCACGACCTCGCGGTGGTGGCGCAGATGGCGGACCGGATTCAGGTGTTCAAACTGGGCGAGACGATCGAAGAGGCCGAGACCCGCAAGATGCTGTCGGCGCCCGAAGAAGCGTACACCAAGTCTCTCTGGGCGGTTCGGAGCTTTAAGGCCACGGCCAAACCAAAGCCGCCCGCCGATGAAGTTCCGATTGTTGAACTTCGCAATGTCGATGCTGCGTATGGCGCAACGCCGGTGCTGTTTGATGTGAATTTCAAGATTCACAAGGGCCGTACCGTGGCCGTGGTGGGCGAGTCCGGTTCGGGAAAGTCGACGGCGGCGCGCTGTATCACGGGGCTGTTGCCGCCGACAAAGGGCGAAATCCTATTTAACGGCGAAGCGCTGCCTGCGGGGTATCGTAAGCGGAATAAAGATCAACTGCGTCAGGCGCAGATGATTTATCAGATGGCTGATACTGCGCTGAACCCGAAACAGCGCATTGAAGACATCATCGGTCGTCCGGTCGGATTTTATCTCGGCCTGTCTGGGAAAGCCCAACGGGAACGGGTGCGTGAATTGCTCGACCTGATCGAGATGGAGCCAGATATCTATATGCACCGCTTCCCCGGCGAATTGTCGGGCGGTCAAAAGCAACGCATCGGAATCGCACGCGCCCTCGCAGCGGACCCGCAGTTTATCATCTGCGATGAGGTGACGAGCGCGCTTGATCAGCTTGTCGCTGAAGGCATTCTACGCTTGCTTGATAAGCTACAAGTCGATTTGGGGCTGGCTTATATGTTCATCACCCACGACATCGCGACTGTGCGCGCCATTGCCGACGAGGTGGTGGTGATGCAGCACGGCAAGGTCGTAGAGCAAGGGCCAAAGGTCGAGATGTTTCAGCCACCACACCATCCCTACACCGATTTGCTGCTATCCTCGGTGCCTGAGATGGACCCCGATTGGCTGACGAACTTGCTTGGCGCACGGGAACGCGGTGAGATCGTTGACGCGAAAACGGCGGGTTCGGCGGATAACTAACCGCCAGCGCCCTATTGTACTTTGGAAAAGGCTTGCTTGGATATGACCGAGCGAGCCTTTTCTTTTGGCGCGTGGCTCCTTTGGGTTCCGCGCGACGATACGGCTCAACCGGTTGCCGGGATCGCGATGGCGAATCTGTGATATCGTGTTATGCACAAAGACAAAGAAATTCGAAAAAGGGAGAGATACTGTGTTGAATTCGTTGAAAGCAATCGCTATCGGAGCCGTTTTGGCGGCGGGCATCTCAAGTCCGACATGGGCGCAAGACCTGAAATTCTTCACTATTGGAACGGGTGGCACGGCCTATACTTACTATCCCGTTGGCGGTGTGATCGCGAATGCGATTTCCAAGCCTCCAGGATCGCGCGAATGCGGCAAGGGCGGGTCATGCGGCGTGGATAGCCTGATCGCTTCGGCTGTTTCGTCGCGCGGATCCGTGGACAATGTGAATGCGATTATTTCCGGTCTTCGGAACTCCGGTTTCGCACAATCCGATGTTGCGTACTGGGCCTATACCGGCACCGGCACGATGGAAGGTAAAGAGCCTGCGACAGACCTGCGGACGATTGCGGCGCTGTTTGAGGAACATATCCACCTCGTCGCGCTTGCTGATAGCGGAATCGACTCCGTTGCTGATCTGAAAGGCAAGCGTGTGTCGCTCGATGAGCCGGGTTCGGGAACCTATGTCGATGCGAAACTGATCCTCGAAGCCAATGGTCTTTCGACCGACGATGTCACCGCGGAGGCTCTCAAGGGCGGTGCCGCATCTGAGGCGCTTCGTAACGGTAAGATCGACGCTTTCTTTGTTGTCGCCGGCTATCCAACCGGCTCGCTGGTTGAGCTGGCCTCGGCGGCGGACATTAAGCTGGTCCCAATTGACGGTGATGGTGCTGCTGCGCTGGTCGAGAAATACGGCTTTTTCGCTGCGGGCGAGATTCCTGAAGGCACCTATGAAGGCGTTGATACGGTCAACACCGTTGCGGTTGGCGCGCAATGGTTCACCTCGGCAAAGGAAGATGACGATCTGATCTACGCGATCACCAAGGCACTGTGGAACGACGAGTCGCGCAAGCTGCTTGATGTGGGACATGCCAAGGGCAAGACCATCACGCCTGACACTGCACTGAATGGCGTTGGCGTTCCGCTGCATCCCGGTGCTGAGCGGTTCTACAAAGAAGCTGGCATGATTGAGTAAACTACGCAGTTTCCATAACGAACTTACCCCTTCCCGCATGGCGGGGAGGGGATTTTTTTAGGTAGCCGTCATGAAAACCCAAGCCGAACTTACCGCTGAACAGCTCGCCGAGATCGAACGTAAGTTCGACCCGGAAACAGCGTATCGCGTGACCGGACCAAAGCTGGCGGTTGTCATTTCAGCGGTCCTCGTTGCGATGTCGGTCTACCACTTCTACGCTTCCGGCTTCGGTTTGATCCGCGAGTTGCTGCACCGGGGCATTCATCTCTCCTTCGTGCTTGGACTTGGCTTTCTGCTTTTTTCATGGCGACGCGACTCCGTCGGTACGCGCTGGCAAGACAAACGTTTCGCCTTTGAAGGCGTCGCAATCATCGACATCATCTTCTGTTTTCTGGCAGTCGGTGCCGCCCTGTACTTGCCGCTACTTCCGCCTGAGATCGTTTCAGAGCGCGTCGGTAATCCGTCTCAGATTGACGTCTTCATGGGCAGCGCATTGTTGCTGATTACCCTCGAAGTCGCGCGCCGTTCCATTGGTCCGACGCTGCCAGTGATCGCGCTCATCTTCATTCTCTTTGCGCTTTACGGCCAATATGCTCCCGGTGCGCTCAAGCATGGCGGCGTAAGCTGGCTGGGTTTCATCAACCACATCTACATGACCAATCAAGGCATCTATGGCATCGCGATTGGGGTGATGGCGAAGTATGTTTTTTTGTTCATTTTGTTCGGTGCGCTGGCCACACGCATTGGTCTTGGCCAGTTGTTCATTGACCTCGCGAGCGTGATTGCCGGTCGATACTCCGGCGGCCCCGCGAAAGTCGCCATCTGCGCGTCGGCCTTCATGGGCAGCATTTCGGGGTCCAGCATTGCCAACACCGTGACCACTGGCTCGCTAACCATCCCGGCCATGAAGAAGGTCGGCTATCCGCCGCACTTTGCGGGGGCGGTTGAAGCGACGGCGTCAACGGGAGGACAGATCACACCGCCCGTTATGGGCGCGGCGGCGTTTATCATGGTGGACTATCTGAATATCCCTCTGCGGGATGTTTTGGCGGCGGCACTGTTTCCCGCACTGCTGCACTATTTTGGCATCTTCGTCATGGTACATTTGGAGGCAAAGAAACTCGGCCTTCGTGGATTGCGCGCGGATGAACTTCCCAAAGCCTTGATCGTCTTGCGCGAACATTGGTTGGCGCTGATCCCCCTCTTTATTCTGGTCTATATGATCCTGTCCGGGCGCACGCCGGACTTTGCCGCTGTTTACGCGATCATTGCCTGTGTCGTCGTCGGTTTTCTGAAATCGAGTACGCAAGTTGCGGCCAGCAAAGCGCGCGGAACGCCGCTGCCTGAAAATATCTTCGGTATCCGCGCCCTGTGGGAGTCGCTTGCAACAGGGGCGCGCGGAACCATCGCCGTTGGCGCAGCAGCGGCCTGTGTTGGCATTATCGTCGGGGTGGTCACGCTTACCGGTTCCGGCTTTCGCGTTGGTGCGATTGTCATTACGACGGCGAACGATATCGCCGGGTTCGTGTCGTCACTGCCATTGTTGAACACCTTTGATATGCAGCAATGGGCGCTGTTCTTTTCGCTGCTGCTCGTTGCGATTGCTTGTATCATTATGGGGGCAGGGGTTCCGACGACGGCGACCTATATCATCCTAGTTTCGGTTACAGCGGGAGCATTTCAGATCCTAGGGGTCGAGCCGCTGGTCGCGCACTTCTTCGTCTTTTACTATGGGGTATTGGCTGATATCACGCCGCCCGTGGCCCTCGCTGCGTATGCCGCCGCAGGCATCGCCGGATCGAACCCATTCAAGACCGGGAATACCGCCTTTCGCCTCGGCATTGCCAAGGCACTCGTGCCGTTTGTCTTCGTTTATTCACCCGCGTTGTTACTCGTCGCTGATGGGTTTACGTGGTGGGCGTTTACGGTGACACTGGCCGGGGCAATGTTGGGGATTGGCGCGTTGGGCGTGTCGTTCTCCGGGTATCTGCTCTCGCCGTTGCACACGCTTGAACGATGGTATGTGGCGCTCGTCGCGTTTCTTTTCATCGCACCGGGTTTGGCGACAACACTGATCGGTCTTGTTTTGCTGGCACCGATTGTTTTGCTGCAAATCAGGCGGAGAAACCGCGTCCCAGCCCCGTGAGTTGATCTCGTTTTCTAAATCCAAGAGGCTCGGCTACAGCGTTTTGTGATTTTGTCGAGTCAGGTTTCACGCAAGGAACTGCATGAAACTTGATCCAACTATCTCAAGGTTACCCCGGAAAGCCTTAGTAGAACTTTACGCGATTGTTACCCCGGCTCGACTGGCGCGATTCGCGCAGCATGGTGGAAATCAAAGTCGCAGATGTCGACCCAAGCGCTTGCGGATCGGCATATGATTGCAGCGGTAACGAGAATTCTCCGACGCCGATTCTCCTGAACCCATGCAAGAAGGTCAACGTCGAGGCCCCATTCGCACCGATATCGAGATGTGCGACATTAACCGCTGTGGTGTCTTCACCGACGGCCTGGAAATTTGATCCAGCCGGTAAGCGCGCCGGAAAGCGGAGGTTTTGCGCCAGAGTTTGCGCCGTCAGGCCGGTATGCTCTGCACCTGTGATTACAATGGGATAGCCTGAGCCACCGATCGTTGTATCGTTCAGCAACGGACGCGCGAGGAATGATTGTGACGTGCTTGGTACGCCCGAACAGGCGGCCAAGAGCAACGCGGCGGCTGCGAAAAAAGTGGCTTTCATAACGGCGACTCCCGTTTCTTCAACAAAATCGCTATTTAAGAAACATGGGAATGCGGTCGTCAGATGTCCACATCTTCAGCAAATCGTGCGTTTTCTTGAATATATTCGAAACGTTTTTCCGCGCGTTTGCCCATCAACCGTTCGACCAGATCCGACGTGTCGCCATCTTCGGCGTCTTCGATATGCACGCGGATCAAGGTGCGTTTGGTGGGGTCCATTGTTGTTTCTTTGAGCTGCTTGGCCATCATCTCGCCGAGGCCCTTAAAGCGGCCCACATCGGTTTTCTTGCCTTTGAATTCTGTTTCGATCAGCCGGTCGCGTTCTTCTTCGTCCATCGCATACATTGATTTTGCCCCCGACGTGATCCGGTAGAGGGGCGGAGCGGCAAGGAAGAGATGTCCGTTCTCGATCAGTTGCGGCATTGCGCGGAAAAAGAATGTCATCAGCAGCGCCGCGATATGGGCACCGTCGACATCGGCGTCCGTCATGATGATCACGCGCTCGTAGCGCAGGTCATCGTCGTTATACTTGCTGCCCATGCCAACCCCGAGCGCGAGCATCAAATCTTGTAGTTCCTGGTTTTGCGCGAGCTTATCAGCGGTGGCGTTTGCGACGTTCAGGATTTTACCGCGCAGCGGCAGGATGGCTTGTGTCTTCCGATCCCGTGCTTGTTTGGCCGAGCCGCCAGCGGAGTCGCCCTCGACGAGAAAAATCTCTGAATCGGCTTTGCTGGCATTCGCGCAATCGGCCAGCTTGCCGGGCAAGCGCAGTTTTTTCGTTGCGGACTTTCGCTGCGTTTCTTTTTCGGCACGGCGCTTCATGCGCTCGTCAGCGCGGGCAACGCACACCTCGATCAAGGCTTCGGCGCGTTTGGGATCGGCGGCGAGCCAGTTGTCGAAGTGATCGCGCACGCTGGCCTCGACCAGTTTCGTGGCATCGGCGGAAGAGAGCCGGTCTTTGGTCTGGCTTTGAAATTCTGGATTTCGCAAAAACACTGACGCAAGCGCGCGGGCCGAGGAGAAGACGTCCTCTGCGGTGACTTGTGCGCCCTTTTTATTGCCGATCAGTTCGGCATGGCCGCGAACACCACGCGTCAGCGCGTTGCGAAGGCCGGTTTCGTGGGTGCCGCCCATCGGGGTGGGGATGGTGTTACAATAAGACGAGGTTGCACCGTCCCCGAACTCCGTCCAGTGTACGGCCCATTCGACTGCGCCCATTGTGTCCTTGAATTTTTCGGAAAACTCGGCGCGGCCCGCGAAAGGTTGGGGCGACAGCGTCTCTTCGCCTTCCATTTCGGCGGCGAGGAAATCGGCGAGACCATTCGGGAAGTGAAACGTTGCTTCGGCGGGGGTCTCGTCGCCCTCTTTCAGCAGGGCGGGGTCGCATTTCCAACGAATCTCCACGCCTTGGAAGAGATACGCTTTCGAGCGGGCCATCCGCAGCAAGCGCGCCGGTTTGAAAGTCGCGCGTGGCCCAAAGATTTCCGGGTCTGGCGAGAAGGTGACGGTGGTCCCTCGGCGGTTTGGGGTCTTGCCGCGTTTTTCCAGTTTCGAGGTTGGCAGGCCGCGCGAGAAGGTTTGGCCGTAGACTTGCTTGTCGCGGGCGACCTCGACATCCAGATGATCTGATAGAGCATTGACGACCGAAACACCGACGCCGTGCAATCCGCCGGAGGTCTGATAGGCTTTGCCGGAGAACTTACCGCCCGCGTGTAGGGTGGTCAGGATGACTTCCAACGCTGATTTTTTGGGGAATTTTGGGTGAGGATCAACGGGAATGCCGCGCCCGTTATCGCTGATCTTGACCGAACCGTCCCCGTTGAGCGTGACTTCGATACGGTTGGCGTGTCCGGCAACCGCTTCGTCCATCGAGTTGTCGAGCACCTCGGTAACAAGATGATGCAAAGCGCGTTCATCAGTGCCCCCGATATACATGCCGGGGCGCTTACGGACAGGTTCCAGCCCTTCAAGGACTTCAATATCCTCGGCGGAATACCCGGCGCTATCGCTACCATTCGAATCGAACAACGGTGTTGCCATGCTCAAGCCTTGCGTTCTTATTCTGTTTTGTGGCGCAGGGGTGGGGATACCGGAAATCCAGCGGCTTGAAAAGCCCGCCGCGCAGGGATAGAGCCGATAGGGAATTTCAGGGAGAGCCGTATGAGCCGCACAGTCTACGTCAATGGCGCGTTTGTCGCAGAAGAGGACGCCAAAATTTCTGTCTTTGACCGGGGCTTCTTGTTCGCTGATGCGGTCTACGAAGTCTCGACCGTGCTGGATGGAAAGCTGGTCGATAATCTGGCGCATATGGAACGGTTAAAGCGGTCTCTGTCGGAGTTAAAAATGGGCTCTCCGGTCCCCGTCGATGACATCCCCGCTCTGATGGAAGAACTGGTAACCCGCAATAGCTTGACCGAGGGGATGGTCTATCTGCAAGTCAGCCGGGGTGCGGCAGATCGCGATTTTACGTTTCCGGCGGACGAAAAGCCGAGCCTCGTGATGTTCACGCAAGAAAAGTCCGTCGCAGTCACGCCAAAGTCGGAAAGCGGAATTTCCGTTGTCGCCATGCCAGATTTGCGCTGGTCGCGGCGTGACATCAAGACGACCCAGCTTCTTGCCCAATCTATCGCGAAGCAAGAAGCCGCCAATCAAGGTGCGGATGATGCGTGGATGGTTGAGGATGGGTTCGTGACCGAGGGGTCGTCGAACAATGCCTTTATCATCACCGCAGATGGTACGATTATTACGCGGCAGCTATCGAATTCGATCCTGCATGGCATTACGCGCCGTGTGGTGCTTGAGATCGCTGATGCCGAAGGATTGACCGTCGAGCAACGTCCGTTCACCATTCAAGAAGCGCAAGGCGCGGCAGAAGCGTTTTCGACCAGTGCGTCCAGCTTTGTCATGCCGGTAACGTCGATTGACGGCAAAACGATCAGTCAAGGCGTCCCTGGACCTATCACCCGCAAACTGCGAGAGCGTTATATCGCCGTCGCGCGTGAGGCTACGTAATGGACCCGGTGCAGCGCCAATATGAAGCATACCCTTATCCTGCTCGTGACCCGCAGAAGGAGCTGGACAAGTTATTGATCGGTTCCCCAAGCCATCCGCTGGAGATTGATCACTTTCTATTTGGCGGAAAGCGCGACTGGACGCAGCCGACGCGCATCTTGGTCGCGGGTGGCGGAACCGGCGATGCGCTGGTCATGATGGCTCAAATCTTTGCAGATTGGGGGGCGAATGTTGACATTCATTACCTCGACATGTCGGAGGCAAGCCGCAAGATTGCCGAGGCGCGTATTGCCGCCCGCGATCTGAGCGTGACATTCCACACCGGCGATTTGTTGACCGCGCCCGACCTTGGACCATTCGACTACATTGATTGCTGCGGCGTGTTGCATCACTTGCCGAACCCGGATGCCGGAGCGGCAGCACTGGCCAAGGCGCTGGCCCCTGGTGGGGGGATGGGGGTGATGGTCTATGCGCCCTATGGCCGGGCGGGTGTCTACGAAATGCAGGACGCCTTGCGGAGCCTCGTTGCCGAAGACAGCCCCGAAAAGCAGGTTGAGCTGACCAAAACCCTATTGAGCAATCCACCACCGACGAACGGCCTAGGCCGCAATCCTTTCGTCACGGATCATGAAGTGGGAGGCGATGCGGGGATTTATGATCTGCTGCTGCATAGTCGCGACCGCGCTTATGACGTGGATGGCGTCTATGATCTGTTGGATCAGGCGGGGTTGGAGATGGTTAGCTTCACGCTGCCGGGGCGTTATAATCCAAATATCCTGCTGGCCGACCCGGAACTGCGCGAGCGAGCCGCAGGACTAACCCCTCGTGAGGCGGCCGCACTCGCGGAACGTCTGGTTGGGAATATCAAGACCCATGTGTTCTATGCGGTTCCAAAAGGAACGGCGGCGGATCGGATCGCGCCTATTCACGGATCATCGGTGCCCAATCTGGTTGGTCCAAAGGGAGCCGCTCTGGCCAAGGCGATATGGGACAAGGGTGGGTTTACCTTTAACCTCGATGGCCTCGTGATTCAGCGCAATGTGCCGAAGGATATTGCTGGGATTGTTGCCGGGATTGACGGGAAACGCTCGCTGAACGAGATTGCCGGGATGCTGGGTTGGGAAGCCAAGACGTTCCTGAAGGGATTCAGAAACCTTTATCAGCCGCTCAATAACTTCAACTTCTTGCGCTTTAGCGCGCGACGAGAATTGCGGGAGAAATAACATAGCCTATCGCATCATTGCCAAAGGTGTTGGCGGACCCGATGTGCTGACCCGTGAGGAAACGGAGGTTGGTGCGCCCGGAGAAGGGCAGCTTCGATTGCGCCATACGGCGGTGGGTCTCAACTATCTCGATACGTATTTTCGCAGTGGCCTTTATCCGTGGCCGCCGAATGCTGAGCCGGTTCCGGGCGGAGAAGCGGTCGGCATTGTTGAGGCTGTCGGCGCTGGTGTTGCGGATTTCAAAGAAGGAGATCGCGTCGGCTATACGCTGCCGGTCGGGGCCTATAGCAGCCATCGACTGGTGCCCGCCGACCGGATGATGCGTATTCCCGAAGGGGTCAGCGATGAGGTTGCCGCCTGTTCGATCTTGAAGGGGTTGACGGCGCATTATCTGATCACGCGCACTTTTCCGGTCAAGCCCGAACATACTGTGCTGTTTCAAGCAGCGGCGGGCGGTGTCGGCCTGATCGCGGGTCAATGGCTCAAGCATATCGGTGCCACCGTGATCGGGACAGCGGGAGGTGCAGAGAAATGCAAACTCGCCGCCGCACATGGCTATATGCATGTCATCGACTATACCAATAAGGATTTCGTCGCCGAGGTCGAGGCGCTGACGGGCGGTGAAAAATGTCATGTTGTATTCGATGGTGTCGGGAATGACACCTATCCGAAATCGCTCGATTGCTTGCGGCGTCTCGGTATGTTTGTGACATTTGGCAATGCCTCTGGGCCGATCAGCAATTTTGATCTGAAAGATATTGCGTCGCGGGGAGGTCTGTTCGCGACGCGGCCTTCGCTGTTCAACTATATTGTGACCCGCGAAGAGTTGGACGAGGGGGCATCGGCGCTGTTCGGGTTAATCGCCGATGGCACGATCAAGATCGCGGTCAATCAAACCTATCCGCTGGTCGACGCCGCCGAAGCCCATCGCGCGTTGCAAGCACGCGAGACGACGGGGTCGACAGTTCTTATTCCGTAAGGGCGCCGCGGGTTATTCTTTCGCGGCGAGGGGATTAATCCGCTTCTCGCGTTTTTACCTCGATTGTGCCTTCCAGCATCCGATGAACCGGGCACTTATCGGCGATTTCGATCAGGCGGCTGCGTTGTTCTGGCGAGAGTGATGGATCGAGCTTGATGTTGCGCGTGAAGGTGCTGTTGTGCCGGTCCGCTTGTTCCCAAGTGACGTCCACTTGTGCTGCGTCCATCTCCCATCCTTTGCGTTTTGCATACATCCGCATGGTCATCGTTGTGCAAACACTGAGACCCGCGCCGACCATCTCAAACGGGCTGAACCCTAAATCGGTGCCGCCAACGCGCTTTGGTTCGTCGCCAAAAACGAGGCGGTCTCGCGGGGCAAGAACGCGATTGAGGAACCCGGTTGGGTCACGCTCAATCGCCCGAACGCCTGTGTTGGGCTGGGGTAGATCAGTTTTCGGCAAGGAGAGATATTTCGCCGACCATGTTGCAATCACCGATGCCGCGTAGTCCGCGTCGGCGCTGCGCGTCAGCAGGTGGTCGGCGTCATCGAGGCTGACGAAGCTTTTTGGGTGTTTGGCTTTGACGAACAGTGAACTTGCATTTTCGACGCCGACGGTCACGTCCCGAGGTGCGTGCATGACGAGCAAGGCTGCATCAAGGTCAGGCAGGGCGTCGTCCAGCTTGGCGCTGGCGATGTCGTCGAGGAAATGCTTGCGGATGGTAAAGGGACGACCGGCAAGGCAGACTTCGGCCTCGCCTTCGGTTTTGATCTCTTCGACCCATTTGCCAAAGTTGTGCGAGACGTGCTCAGGGTCCGCAGGGGCGCCGATGGTGGCAACCGCTTTGATGCCCGGAATGCGTTTTGTTGCCGCGATCACAGCCGCGCCGCCAAGCGAATGGCCGATCAGCATGGACGGAGCTTCGAGATGTTTTTCGAGGGCTTTTGCCGCTTCGACGAGATCTTCGATATTGGAGGTAAAATTCGAGTTTTCGAACTCGCCTTCGGAGTCGCCCAAGCCCGTGAAGTCGAAACGCAATACCGCGACGCCGCGTCCCGCGAGGCGCTGGCTGATCCGACGTGAGGCCAGCAGGTCTTTTGAACCCGTAAAGCAATGCGCGAAAATCGCCACGGCGCGCGGAGGTTCAACGGGGCGGTCGAGGCGTCCGGCAAGGGTGCTGCCGTCAAATCCCTTAAATTCAAATTTTTCGCTACGCATATCGGATCTCCTTTGCTCAGAGACTTATAGATTGTCTGACCCAGTGCAAAGATTGATTGACGCCAGTGTGATCCGTGTTTCAGGCGTGGCCTCTTGTCATGCGGAGGGCATGAGGGGCGCGATCTCTTCGTCTGAATAACCCAGCTCTTTGAGGATTTCTTCGGTGTGCTCGCCAACCTTCGGGGGTGGGCGGTCTAAGGTCGGTCCGCCGTGGTCGTAGGAGAAACCGGCAACGGGCAAGGTGGAGGAGCCTGTTTGATGGCCGGGAACGGATTGCAGGACGTGGCGGGACTTTATCTGTGGGTGCTCCAGTGCTTCGATCAGGGTCCGCACGCGGGCGGCGGGAACGCGCGCGGCATTCAGGGCTTCTTCCCATTCCAGCGCGGAGCGGGTCTGCATGTGACTGGCGATCAAGGCTGCATCCGCATCGCGGCTGTCCTTGAGTTTGCTGCGCGGTGTGGTTCGTATCTGCGCGGCACGGGCATTCTCGCCCAGCGCATCGAACAAGCGGCCAAACTGCTCGTTTGTCCATGCGCCGATCATCAATGTCCCGTCGGCAGTTTCGTAGGTCCGATAACCCGCGAGAGAAGGGTGGTTGTTGCCATGGCGCTCTGGTGCGTCGCTTGACAGTAGAGCATCAACGACAAAGGCGCTCATCATCATCAGCGCGCAATCAGCCATTGCCACGTCAATACGTTGTGCCTTGCCAATTGCTTGACGCTGATAGAGCGCGGCCGATATCGCGAGGGCGGCTTGCGCGCCGGTGCCGTAATCCACCATCGGTGGCCCGACGCGAACCGGTTCAGCATTGGGCGGGCCATTCGAGGCCATGAGGCCGGTGAAGGCTTGAATGACGATGTCGTAAGCGGGGTCGTTGGATTTTGGCCCGGTGCGCCCGAAACCCGTCATCGAGCAGTAGATCAGTTTGGGATTAATCGCCGTCGTGGCCTCATAGCCAAAGCCGAGGTTTTCGAGCGCATCGCCCGCATAATTCTGGACCAGCACATCGGCGCTTGCGATGAGTTTTCGCATGACCGCTTTGCCGCTTTCGGTGGTCAGGTCGAGCGCCATCGCGCGCTTGCCGCCGTTCTGAGCGTGAAAATACGTGCCAAAGAACTCGTCATTCCATTCGGGGTAGATGCCATCAACGCGGGTCATATCCGGCGCAGTAGGTGCCTCGATCTTGATGACATCCGCGCCAAGAACGCCAAGCTGAAACGTGCAAAACGGCCCGGCAAGAACGTGCGTCAGGTCGAGAATGCGAATACCCTCGAAGGGGCGCATCAGCTTAGGAACCGATCTTCGAACGGATATTTGGTCAGATTTTCATAGCCGGTTTCGGTGATGAGCACCTGATCCTCCAGCTTGATTCCGCACGGGCCGCCAACTTCGCCGTAATAGACCTCGACACAGAGGGTCATGCCCGGTTCGAGAACGCGGTCCTCATGCATGCCTTTTTCGAAGTCGGGCACGTAGCGGATCGAGGGGTATTCATCGCAAAGGCCGACGCCGTGAAACACGACGCCATAGCGTTGTTGCTCGTATTTCTCAGGCAATTGCTGCGACAGCTTGGTTAGATCGTCCAGTTTCACTCCCGGTTTCAGGATCGCCATGTTGGTTTGAATATGATCTAGCGCGTCGCGGTAGATTTGTTTCTCATATACGCTTGGTTCGACATCGCCGACCATCCATGTGCGGCTGAGATCAGCGCAGTAGCCGTAAGGCCCGATCAGGTCGGTATCGAAGGCGAGAATATCGCCTTCGGCCATCACGCGGGGGCCAGCCTCTTGGAACCACGGGTTCGTGCGCGGGCCAGAGGAGAGGATGCGGGTCTCGATCCACTCACCGCCGCGAATGTGGTTGCCGTGTTGCAGGATGGCCCAAGCATCGACTTCGGTAATGCCGGGTTTGACCATCGCTTGCATCTCATGCATCGCGGACTCGCACGCCGCAATGGCGCAGCGCATGGCGTTGACTTCGTTTTCATTCTTGATGACGCGGGCGAACTCGGTGATTTCCTGTCCGTTGACAATCTCAATGCCGAGACTTTCCATTGCGTCATGGCCGGGGCGTTCCATACGATCAACAGCGAGGCGGCGGTTATCGCCCGCATGCTCGCGCATTAGCTCGTCGATGCCCTTCGCGAAGTGCATCGCGTGTTGTTCAACCAATCCCGCGCTTTCGAAAAAGAAGAAGGCCGCGCCGTGGCGCACCTCTTTGACCAGCGGCAAATGCGCGCTGAGATGCGCGCCGCCGTGGAAATCATAAAGCACGACATAACCGTCCGCCGAGACAAAGCACGCCCGCGCAGGGTTGTGCGTCGTCCAGAGCTGCATGTTCGTCGTGTCCGTAATGTAGCGGATATTGAGCGGATCAAACGTGACCAATCCGGCGTAATCGTGCTTTTGCAACTCGCCGACAATCCGCGAGAGGCGGTATTCGCGCAGCTTTGGCATATCGGGCGGTGTGATACCCATTTCTGCCCATTCATTAAAGGCAAGGTCCGTTGGCCCGATTTCGACGCGGTCATTGTCGAGCGGCGTGCCGTCGGGCTTGAACAGCGTCGTGGCACGGCGGCGGGACGGGTCGATTTTACGATTGGAGCTTTGAATATTCATGGCGACACCTCGCTTTG
The DNA here is from genome assembly GCA_964549375.1 of uncultured Neomegalonema sp. Lineage (GTDB taxonomy): Bacteria > Pseudomonadota > Alphaproteobacteria > Rhodobacterales > Rhodobacteraceae > JAHDDY01. The sequence continues at coordinate 6,866 of CAZJWF010000044.1, read as the reverse complement.
TTGATAAAAGCGTGCGGGCAAGGTGCAGGGTCCGCAAGCATTTTTGCGACTTGCTGCGTCGGTTTTGGAGAGTGGATCAACCGTCGGCTCCGATGAAGGCGCATAAACCACGCTACAGGACAGTAATTGTCATTGCCTGACTGGCTCGGGCGCTCCAGAGCCACAAAAGCCACCGCCTGCCCTTCTGGATCGCCGGGATGAATCTGGCGAGGAGCGCCTTGATCTAAAGTGTCGTGTGGTCTGGGAAGGCAAGTCCGTAAACGCGCGATGACCGCGCGGTGGCACTTTTTACTTGACATATGTTCATGATTTGTACTTATTATTCATCTATCGTTTTTAACCGGAGGCAGTAAAGAAAGTGGACTTGAAGCGGGCGTTGGAAACTCAGCGGATGCGGCTGCTCTGTCTTGTGACGGGGTGGATGGCGCTGTTGAGGATTCTGTCCGTGGGCCCGCTGGCGGTGCCAGTGCCGTGCTGTGTTCGGGAATTTTTTGAATCTGTGCTGATCCGTGCCGAATGTGCAGCGCATTATTTGGTGCAGGCATCGGCCTCGATGCAGGCAGGCGGTGGTCTGATAGCATCTGCCTGCATGTCGCACGCCGTCCGCAACGGGCAGGGCGAGGTACCTTCCGCACAAGATTTGCTGCGTCGGATGGCGGCGTTGCGAGAGGTTTTGGAAAACCTGCCTCGTATTGCTCGGCGGCTGTTGAAAGTTCGGATAATTGCCGGAGACGCATTTGACTGGTCCACGCCCTTATCCGCACCGCCGATGCGCGGTGGTTTGGCGATGGGCGGCGGGGATTGGACCCTGCCACGGGTCGAGCGCCCCCCGGATAAATCTGCGCCTTCGATTTTGCAGAGGTGATGTCACCTCCCTCCCGGTTTCGGGGCGGGAGTCGCTTGAGGTTGTGCGGTTTTGCGTGCTGATCCGGTGACTCGGTCTGCGTCTTTCGTCTCGCTTCTGAATATCGAAGGGAGTGCTGGGCGCTCCCCTCTTGCCACCGGCCTGAATCCCATGCAAATCAGTCTCTCGGAACCACCGGGAGAGAGACTATGGGCGCGTATCGCGAAACGTATGAAGGCTGGAACTCGGACCCTGAAGGGTTCTGGATGGAGGCCGCGAAGGCGATTGATTGGACAACGCCGCCGACCGCCGCGCTTGATGGGGCCAATCCGCCTTTCTATCGCTGGTTCGCCGATGGCGAGATGAACACGTGCTATAACTGCGTCGACCGCCATGTGGAGGCCGGGCGCGGGGATCACCCTGCGATTATCTACGACTCGCCGATTACCGACTCCAAGGCTGAAATTACCTATGCCGAATTGCAGGATCAGACGGCTCGCCTCGCAGGTGCGCTGCGCGGATTAGGCGTCGAAAAGGGCGATCGGGTCATCATCTACATGCCGATGACCCCTGACGCAGCCGTCGCGATGCTCGCTTGTGCCCGGATTGGGGCCGTTCATTCGGTGGTCTTTGGCGGCTTTGCCTCCAGCGAGCTGGCCGTGCGGATTGATGATTGTCAGCCCAAAGTGATCCTCTCCGCTTCGTGCGGGATCGAGCCGGGGCGGGTGGTGGCCTATAAGCCTCTTCTCGACGGTGCAATTGAGATGGCCGCGCATAAAGTCCCGCATTGTGTTATCAAACAGCGCCCGCAAGAAGTCGCGCCAATGGTGGAAGGCCGCGATCACGACTGGGACGAGCAGATGGCAGCGACAACCCTCGCCGAGTGCGTTCCGGTGGGCGGGGCTGATCCGCTCTATATCCTCTATACCTCAGGCACGACCGGACAGCCGAAAGGCGTTGTCCGCGCCGCCGGAGGCCATGCCGTCGCGCTGCATTGGTCGATGGGCAATATCTATGACATTGGCAAAGACGATGTGTATTGGGCGGCCTCTGACGTGGGCTGGGTCGTGGGGCATAGTTATATCGTTTACGCGCCCTTGCTGATCGGCTGTACGACGGTTCTATTCGAAGGGAAGCCCGTCGGCACCCCGGATGCCGGAACGTTCTGGCGGGTGATCTCTGAGCATAACGTCAAGGCGCTCTTTACCGCGCCGACAGCTTTCCGGGCGATCAAGCGCGTCGATCCCGAAGGCGAGTTTGTTGAGAAGTACGATCTGTCCTGTCTGGAGATGTTGTTCCTTGCGGGAGAACGCGCTGACCCGCCCACGGTGGAATGGGCGCGCGAAAAGCTGAAAGTTCCCGTGATTGATCACTGGTGGCAGACCGAGACGGGCTGGACGATCACTGGCAATCCGGCAGGGCTAGAGATGCTGGATATTCCAACCGGTTCCGCCGGTGCGCCGATGCCCGGCTATGACATCCGTATTCTGGATGAAGGTGGAAACGAGGTGCCGGATGGAACCCTTGGCGCAATTTGCGTGAAGCTGCCCATGCCGCCCTCATCCTTGCCAACGGTCTGGGGGGCCGATGATCGTTTTATCTCTAGTTATATGACGACCTTCCCCGGATACTATGAGACCGGTGACGCAGGGATGAAGGACGAGAACGGTTTCCTCTACATCATGGCCCGAACGGATGATGTGATTAATGTCGCCGGACACCGCCTGTCTACCGGCGCGATGGAAGAGGTGCTCGCAGGGCATAAAGACGTCGCCGAATGTGCGGTGATTGGGGTCACAGACGAGTTGAAAGGGCAATTACCGCTTGGTCTGATCTGTCTGAGCAATGGCGTGAATCGACCTCACGAAGACATTGAGGGCGAGTGCGTCGCGCGGGTCCGATCCGAGATTGGTCCGGTGGCGGCATTCAAGCTGTGCAAAGTTGTCGAGCGCCTGCCCAAGACCCGCTCGGGCAAGATTTTGCGGGCGACGATGGTCAATATCGCCGACGGAACGCCGTACAAAATGCCGGCAACCATTGATGACCCGGTGATCTTGGATGAGATTGGCGGTGCCATGAAGTCGTTGGGCTATGCAAAAGACTGAAACTAAATGATTTTATGCGGCAGCATCTTTTTTTCGCTGCCGCCGTTATCCCTGCTTGACCGCAGGCCCTCGCATGACTAGTTTCCGCGTCTCGACACGGCGCTGTCGTCTGTGTGGGCCCATAGCTCAGTTGGTAGAGCGGCTGACTTTTAATCAGTAGGTCACAGGTTCGAACCCTGTTGGGCTCACCAATTTTTTCAATGTTGTCGAATCTCATAGTTCCCTTCCTCTAGGGTCAGATTTTCTTCCTTTTTTGGCGGAATTCCTTTCCTTTCTGAGCAAATATTGAATTTGGTCCGAGATTTGGACTGCTGTGAATGCACACATGGCAGGTTGAGCGAGGAATGCGTGGACATTGATCGCGAAGATCTCCTTCGCGCTGGCCATTCGGAAAAAAATTGAAGATTGAGGCTAGCGTTGGCCCCGAAGACTTACACCCCGATAGGCTACGCACAGCGATGAGATCTCCGCCATAAATCAAGAAGGCGTCTGATCGATGAAACCCCGACTGCCTCAGCTCGAAATTCCGGGGTTCGTCGTGCGCCCATATCCATTCTCCTTTGCAACACGATATGTGATCAAAGGAGCGGTACAATCCCGCGACAGGTCCAAGGAGATCGCCGCACCTCGATATTCCGCAATGCTCGACGGATCACGATCAGCTCAAAGCCCTCGATACAATGCTTCAGGGCGCAAAAGAGCATTGGGCGCCGTTCGGATCAGACATTGCAAAGGATGTACTCGTTTCAGGCGATGCGTCGGTTGGTATGATCTATGACGGTTTTAATGCGAAGGCCTGGGAGGAAGGGGCAAACATTGAGTACGCGTACCCGGATCAGGGTTGCGTGGTCTGGATGGACAACGTTGTTCTTCTGAAGGACGCACCGAATCGTGCCAATGCGCTCAAGTTCATGGATTTCCTGTTGGAGCCTGAGAATATCGTCGCCGTGACGAACCTCGCGCGCTATGCTGCGGGTGTTAAAGGAGTGACTGAGTTCCTCGATCCAGAACTGGCGAAAATGCCTGAGAACAATCCGCACAAGGGCGCGGGTGCAGGCGTATTCATCGCCGTTTGTGATGAAGCGATCCAGAAGGTCTATGACCAGATTTGGACGCGCCTAAAAAGCTAAGTCATCGTGCGAAACCCAAGACAGTGAGTTCATTGGGGAAATCGATGGACACAAAATTTGAGGCTGCGAGCGTCTTATGAAGATTATCTATACCGACCGCCATCGCTTGCGCGCGTCAAAGACCGAGATGTATGGCGGGCAGCTTGTGCCGCCTTTTGAGTGTCCTGAGCGGGTCGAGCATATTCTGACGGAGTTGGCATTACGAGGTCATCAAGACTTGATTGTGCCGGATGACTTTGGCCTCGATCCCATTCTGAAAATCCACGACGCTGGGTTTGTCGAGTTCTTGCAAACCTGTTGGCGCGATTGGCAAGCGGAAGGGTTTGAGGGTGAGGCGATTGCGACGGCTTGGCCTTCGCGCCGGATGCCGCGCATGACCGTGCCACGCAATATTGATGGACGGCTCGGATATTATTGCCTCGCCGCCGAAACCTCGATCAGCGGGGGCACGTGGGAAGCCGCACAGGCGTCGGCACAGGTGGCGCTCACCGGAGCGAAGTTGTTAAACGAGGGTGCGCGGTCGGCGTTCTCGCTGTGTCGTCCGCCGGGGCATCATGCGGCGCAAGATATGTTCGGCGGGTATTGTTTCCTGAACAATGCTGCGATTGCCGCGCAGGCATTGCGCGATGGTGGGGCGGCAAAGGTCGCGGTTCTCGATGTTGACTTTCATCACGGCAATGGAACGCAGGCGATTTTCTATGACCGGAACGACGTGCTGTTCCTGTCGCTCCACGGTGATCCAATGGATGCGTTTCCCTACTTTCTGGGCGGCGCAGACGAAACAGGCGACGGGGAGGGTGATGGGTTTACGGTTAACTATCCGCTGCCGCCGGGCTGTTCCTATGCGAAGTGGGCGGAAGCCCTCCATGACGCGGCGCAGAAGATCGAGCGGTTTGGGGCGGATGCACTCATAATCTCTCTCGGAGTTGATACATTCGAGAAAGATCCAATCAGCTTTTTCAAACTGACTAGTGCAGATTTCACAGATTATGGTGCTAAGGTCGCTGGGATGAACCTGCCGACGCTGTTTGTGATGGAGGGCGGCTATGCCGTCGCCGAGATTGGTGTTAACACCGTTAATGTCCTCGAAGGATTTGAGAATGCGTAGTGGAAATTCACCATGAGTGCTGTGACCGTCGCAATCACTCAGATGACGTGCGACTGGAACATGGACGGCAATGTGGATCGGGCCGAGGCGCTGGTGCGCGAGGCTGCGGATGGCGGGGCTAAGCTGATCTTGTTGCAAGAATTGTTCGAGACACCGTATTTTTGCGCCGAGCAAAATGAGAAGCATCTTGAGTTGGCCCGTCCATTTGAAGCGAACCCGCTGGTCGTGCGCTTTGCGACGCTTGCGGCGGAGTTAGGCGTCGTACTGCCGATCAGTTTTTTCGAGCGGGATCACAACACATTCTACAATTCACTAACCGTTGCTGATGCAAACGGAGAGGTGCTTGGCCTCTACCGTAAATCACACATTCCGAACGGTCCTGGGTATCAGGAAAAAAGCTATTTCGCGCCGGGAGATACGGGTTTCAAAGTTTTCGATACGGCGGTTGGGCGCATTGGCGTCGCGATTTGTTGGGATCAGTGGTTCCCAGAATGCGCTCGTTCGATGGCTTTGATGGGCGCGGAGATACTGCTTTACCCAACAGCCATCGGTAATGAACCGCAAGCCCCCGACGTGAATTCGATGGGGCATTGGCAGCGGACGATGCAAGGGCATGCTGCAGCTAACCTGACTCCGTTGATGGTCAGCAACCGTGTCGGTGTGGAACGGTGGGAAGGCTGTGAGATGACATTCTACGGCGGCTCGTTTGTCGCTGGAGCCGAGGGCGAAAAGATCATCGAGATGGGAGACGCTGGCGGGACAGCGCTTACTACGCTAGACCTCGACGCGATCCGTCGAAAACGCCATGGCTGGGGTATTTTCCGTGATCGGAGACGAGAGCTCTATCAACGCCTGCTATAGCTTCTAACTTTTCTGATCAAGGTGGCGGCGTTAGCTGAGTAAGGTTATCGGCTCCAAGCAGGGTCGTGTCTCTGTTTGGTGGCGCGGCCTTTTTTATGGGCCGTATCTTCTCTGGCTCTCGCTTTGGTTTCGACCAGGCCATCAACCGAATCCCAGACCGGCAATTTTACCTATTGGCCGACCAGCTCTTTTCCGATGATGGAATGAACCCAGAAGGGGCGATTGCGGGCGCGACAATGGCTACTCGGCAGCCGCCTTTGCCGGTACGATGCGTTTTGAGCCGTCGGTCATTGTGATGATGTCCACGGGGGTGCCTGCAGGTAAGGCCTGAGCTTGCGATTGGTCGAATGCTTGGACTGTCCCGTCTTCCAGACGTACATGATACCGCATCGACCCAGTATTGGTATTGGAAATCGCAACATTTCCGGCTTGTCCTGTTGCAATCCCTGCAACACTTCCCCAAGGGCCGGGAACAAGCGCGCCAACGATGGCGGAGCCGATGGCGATTGCCGCTCGACCGCCTGTTTCGTTCGTATTGGCAACGGCTTCTGACAGGACGATCTCGCCCTTTGCCGCGTCAGGTGTTGCCGTCACATTTGGGTTTGTCGTCGCACAGGCCGAGAGGGCCACAAGAGAAGAGGTAAATAATATTGCGATACGCAAGGTTGTCATTTTTCGCTCCAAAGAACTGAGCGCCCCACGGCAAGAGCTTAGCAACTTCGCTAACAACGTTCAACTCTCGTTGAACTGCTCCGCGTATTCACTAACGAACGTGATATTGCGATGCTTGGGGACGTGGAGGTTCCGTTGGCTTCGGA
>CAZJWF010000043.1:0-25676 GCA_964549375.1 uncultured Neomegalonema sp. | reverse complement strand
CAACCAAAGCCACCGAATGTGCGTTGGAGGCAATACAGGCCCTCGGCGGCAACGGCTACATCAACGATTATCCGACGGGCCGCCTACTCCGTGACGCCAAACTCTACGAGATCGGAGCGGGAACGCAGGAGATCAGACGAATGCTGATCGGTCGGGAACTATTTGGGGCGACGGGGTGATCTCTTCGAGAATGTTCCGACAGATCTAGCGATAAAGCTGCAACGACACTCGACTGGCTTCAAACAGGCCTGACACAGGTTTGCATTCTTTGCGCGTTGGGGCTTTTAGGGTTGTGACCAATGTCACGGTATGTAGCCCGTTTTTAAACTTCTTCAGCACCCGGCCCAGTGGCTTTGTCACGGTTAGGATACGTTTATGCGGTGCTGCGGGATGGCGCAGTTGCGTCACAGAACTTTCTGCTGCGCTACGCATGATCGATTGATCTACGGGGTCGCAGTGCCCATCCGCGCCAAAACAGTTTCCATGTCCAAATACGACGAACCGGCCTGCGTAATTGTTTGCTGCCGTGCGCGCTGACTTTCCGGTGACGGTCTTTTTGTTGAGGAAGACCCGAACTTCGTAAGACATGCCGATATGGTTGACGCCTTCAAACACGAGGTCCGCACGGTTGATCGTCTTCCATTCGGCGGCGGGTAAATCAAACTTCAGCGGCCAGTGCAGGACTCCGGCTTTTTTGGCGTCATCTTTATAATCCGGGGAATAGCTTTCAAATCCGAGCATGGGTGGATTCCCTTCGGTTAGACGATTGCGGTGACAGCATAGTCATAATCCAGCCTTTGGATATCCAGCACCTGCGCCACTGTCATTGGAAAGGGTGCCAAAACTGTGTTCAGCAGAGCGGCGGGTGGATCTCGCCCGATCATGCTGTTCTGCCAGATGTACCATAGCCGGTCGATCATGCAGTGATGCGCCCAAAAGATTGGATCGTAAGCAGCGATCGGGACTTGCGACATCGCCCCGCCGATCCAGACGTGAACATCGTTGTGAACTTGTTCCAGGCTGACATTGAACCCTGAATAGGTTGGCTCTTGCATGATAAACTGATCAAGGGCTGCTTGCGTCGGCAACTCGTTGGGCTGATCGGGGTCGCGCAGGGTCATGGGCGGGTCCGTCGCGCTGACCGCTCCGGGTATCTGAGTGCGAACCATTTGCAGCAGCTGCGATGACCACACGCCCGATACCTTCGTTTGCGTTCCGCCACAGGCACCGACCTCCGATCCTGACAACGGATTTCCGCCTTGGACATTCGCTGTATAGGACGCTGGCAGACCTACTGCATGGGCGTGGTCCGAGGCCCAATCCCACCACGGCAGACCGATGTCCTGAAAATCGGGATTGCGGGCGGGTACTTCAGTAAAACGCGGTCCCAGCCTGCTTTGTAATCCGAGTTCGAAATAATACAAATACGCGCGGTGCCACGGCAGGAACAGCGGCGACCCGTGCTCGCATAAGAAGGGCAACGGTAATCCATGCATCGAGGCAAAAAAGTCAAATCCCCGATCATCCGGGACGGCTTTGAAGGCCGAATAAGCATCCCGCAGACGCTGTAGCGCGGCAGGATCGTTCTCGACCATTTGGATACTCAGACGAACGGCCATGCGAAACCTCTGGGTTGAACTTACCGACAATACCACAATTTTTAATGCATGTAAAAGATGCATTTTTTATCAGACTTCTCTTTAAGGGCTTGCCATTTTCCCAACCGATCGACGGTTTCTCGGCTATGTCAGTGGTTTGACGGAATCAGGTAATCGAGAAATTCTCCGCAACTCCTGTTGCGCGAGTCCTGCCGCTATGAGATCGCTATGCGAAACAATGCGATCCCGTTACTCTGCCGGTGATCCGTAAAATTTGAGATCGAAATCGAATGGCAATGGGCGCATGAAACTCACATCCACCCTCTCCCCTCGCTCCGAAACCTATCGCGCCAACGAAGCGGCGCAGCTTGAGCAGCTTGCCCGCGTCTCCGAAGCCGCACAAACAGCGCTCTCCGGCGGGGGGCAAAAAAGCCGGGATCGCCATGTCTCACGCGGCAAGATCCTTCCGCGCGACCGGATCGCGCAACTCCTCGACCCCGGCTCGCCCTTTCTTGAGGTCGGTCTCTTCGCCGCGCATGGACTTTACGATGATGCGGCTCCGGCGGCGGGGATGGTTGCGGGCGTCGGACGCATTGCCAACCGTGAATGTATGATCCTCGCCAATGATGCGACGGTGAAGGGTGGGGCGTATTTCCCGCTCTCGGTCAAAAAGCACCTGCGCGCGCAGGAAATTGCCGAAGAAAATCATCTGCCTTGCGTCTATCTCGTGGACAGTGGCGGTGCGAACCTGCCGCACCAAGACGAAGTTTTCCCCGACCGCGATCACTTCGGACGCATCTTTTATAATCAGGCGCGCATGTCCGCTAAAGGCATCAGCCAAATCGCTGTGGTTATGGGCAGTTGTACGGCAGGCGGCGCGTATGTCCCGGCCATGTCGGACGAGACGATCATCGTGCGCGAGCAAGGTACGATCTTCCTCGCGGGACCACCCCTTGTGAAAATGGCAACGGGCGAAGAGGTCACCGCCGAAGACCTCGGCGGCGGCGATACCCATACGCGCCTATCGGGTGTCGCCGATCACCTCGCTGAAGACGACGCCCATGCGCTCGCCCTCGCGCGTCAGATCGTCAGTAACCTCGGCGCACCGAGCCGCGCGTCGGTCGAGCGGATCACCCCCGAAGACCCCGCCTACGATCCAGCAGAAATTCTTGGCATCGTTCCGGCGGACCTCAAGACGCCTTACGACATTCGCGAAGTCATTGCCCGCACGGTCGATGGCTCACGCTTTGATGAGTTCAAAGCGCGCTACGGCACGACACTCGTTTGCGGCTTCGCGCATATCCACGGCTTGCCGTGCGGCATCATCGCGAACAATGGCGTGCTGTTTTCCGAGAGCGCGGTAAAGGGCGCACACTTTGTCGAGTTGTGCAGTCAACGAAAGATCCCGCTCGTATTCCTGCAAAACGTCACTGGCTTTATGGTCGGTCAAAAGTACGAGGCGGGCGGCATCGCCAAAGACGGCGCAAAGCTGGTGACGGCGGTGGCCACAACCTCAGTGCCCAAGATTACCATGCTGGTCGGTGGTTCTTTCGGTGCGGGCAATTACGGCATGTGTGGCCGCGCCTATCAACCGCGCTTCCTCTGGACATGGCCAAACTCGCGCATCTCGGTGATGGGCGGCGAACAAGCGGCGGGCGTTCTCGCACAAGTCAAGCGTGGCGGGTTCGAGAACGCAGAACAGGAAGCCGCGTTCAAAAAACCCATCGAGGATATGTTCGAAGAACAATCCCATCCCCTCTACGCAAGCGCCCGCCTTTGGGATGATGGCATCATTGACCCCCGCCAAACACGCGACGTTTTGGGCCTATCCCTCTCCGCCGCCCTAAATGCTCCCATCGAAGAAACGCGCTTCGGCGTCTTCAGGATGTAGCGGCACAATTTTGGGAAAGATCAGCAATGGCCAAAACGGACGAACTTGAAGATTTCATTCGCCTCGCTGTGGCCAAAGGTGAACCGCTCTCGCGCATCGAAGGTGTCTTGCTGGACTCCGGCTGGGAAACGGAGCGCGTGAAACGCGCGGTGGGCCGGTATGTCGAGATGGACTTTCCCGTCCCTGTGCCAAAGCCCCGTCCTTTCGTTTCTGCCCGTCTGTTCTTCATGCACTTTTTCTATTTCATTCTCCTCTATCTCGTCACCTATAATGCGGTGTCGATCTTGTTCAGCGCATTGGATCACTATCTCCCGGATGGGCTAGGTCGATATCGGGGATTATACTACAGCAGGGATCTGGGTCGCTCGATTCAAGACAACCTCGCGATCCTGATCGTTGCGGCACCCCTTTTGATTTTGACGCAACACTTGATTTCCGGCGCGCAGGAACGGGCGGGACAAGCAATTCCCCGTATCAGGTTGACCCTCGCCTATTTTACAATGTTCGTCGGTGCGCTTGTCATCTTCGGGACGGCGTGTTCAGCGGTATATTATCTGCTGCGCGGCGAGTTAGGTCTTCGCTTTCTCATCAAGGCCGCGATCCTGCTGGCGCTTTGTATGGGACTGTTCCTGCATTACCGGCTCGAACTTTCTCAGGATGAGGCAAAGTCATGAGGACTGTCTTGCGGGCCACCTTTGCGGTCAGTGTGCTGGCGATCATTGCCTTTGGTTTTTATCTCACTGGATCTCCATCAGAGAACCGTTTGTTCCGGGAAGATGAATTGCGAGTTCAATCTCTCGGAAATCTGCGTCATGAAATAACCCGCTATTTTCGCACCGAGGAAAAAGCACCTGAAAGCCTCAGCTCCCTTTTCATGAGGTGTGAAAGCCGAACCGACTATTCGTGTCGACGTTTGCAGAGCATCAACCTTGATGATTTTGAACTCGGCTCGATCGATCCAAACTCGTTTGAGCTATGCACGACCTTTGCCCGCGCAGCCCGTCTGCGCGGTGGGGTGACCCGGACCAAACTGAATCCCAGACATCATGACGCGGGTCGCCACTGTTATCCGTATCAATTCCCCAAGCTGTAGATCGCCGCTTAAATGTGGGGATACGTAAACCACTTTTTAGAAAGCCCCAGCCATGAGCCTCTTTGTGACACCTCTCTACGCGGCGCTTCTCGCTTTCGTCTTCATTGCACTCAGCTTTCGCGTAATCTTTGTCCGACGCAGTGAACGCGTGTCGCTCGGCGATGGGGATAACCCCGCCCTTCGTGCGCGTATTCGGGTACATGCAAACTTCGCTGAAAATGTCCCGCTCGCACTGCTATTGATCTTGATGGTCGAATTGATGGACGGTGGCGCTTTTCTGTTACACGCTTTGGGCGCAATGTTGCTGGTTGGACGCATCGCTCATGCTTATGGGACAAGCGCCCACCCCCAGATATTTCTGCTCCGTCAAGTAGGTATGGTCTTGACGTTTACTTCTATATTGATTGCGGCGGCGGCCAATCTTTGGCTCGCTCTGTTCTGATCGTTTCATTTAAGATAGAATCTACCCATCGGGTTCGGAGAAATCATGTTCCGCAAAATCCTTGTTGCTAACCGAGGCGAAATTGCCTGTCGCGTTATACGGACGGCGCGCGAGATCGGCGTCAAGACCGTGGCGGTTTATTCCGATGCGGATGTGCGTGCTTTGCATGTCGCGATGGCGGATGAAAGTGTGCGGATTGGTCCTGCCGCCGCTGCCGAGAGTTATCTCAACATTCCCGCCATTATCGACGCATGCAAGTTGACAGGTGCCGAAGCGGTGCATCCCGGTTATGGCTTTTTGTCCGAAAATCCGGATTTTGTCGAAGCGTTAGAGGCGGCGGGAATTGTCTTTATCGGCCCAAGTGCGGACGCCATCCGTGCGATGGGCCTGAAAGATGCGGCCAAGAAACTGATGGAACAGGCCGGGGTGCCAGTGGTGCCCGGTTATCACGGCGACGCGCAAGACACCGCCTTCCTTGCGAAACAAGCTGAACTCATTGGCTATCCCGTCTTGATCAAAGCCCGCGCGGGTGGTGGCGGCAAAGGGATGCGCCGAGTCGATCATCCGTCAGATTTCGACGCCGCACTGCAAGGGGCGCAACGTGAAGGTCAGGCCAGTTTTGGTGACGCTCATGTCTTGATTGAAAAGTACATCACCACGCCTCGACATATCGAAATTCAGGTCTTCGGTGATGGCCAGGGAAATGCGGTTCACCTGTTTGAACGCGATTGTTCACTACAACGCCGCCACCAAAAGGTCATCGAAGAAGCCCCCGCTCCCGGCATGACGGAGGGAATGCGTGCGGCTATGGGCGAGGCTGCTGTCCGTGCAGCGTTGGCTATCGACTACGCAGGTGCAGGTACGATTGAATTCATCGTGGATGCCTCAAAAGGTCTGCGCGCGGATCGCTTTTACTTCATGGAGATGAACACCCGTCTACAAGTCGAACATCCTGTGACCGAGGCAATTACAGGGCATGACCTGGTTGAGCTTCAGCTTCACGTCGCGGCAGGTCAGGCTTTGCCGTTTCGTCAAACTGATCTCGGTATTTTCGGGCACGCAATCGAAGCACGAATCTATGCCGAAGATGCGCGGCGCGGCTTTTTGCCGGCAACGGGGACGCTCCACCACCTTTCCTTTCCGTCAGAAGCACGGGTCGATACGGGCGTAAGGCAGAGCGATACCATCACACCGTATTACGACCCGATGATTGCCAAGGTCATTGTGTTGGAGGAGACGAGAGAGGCGGCGATTGGTGCATTACGGGCGGCGCTTGGTTCTATGCGTGTGGCGGGAACGGTGACGAACCTGTCTTTCCTGTCGGCACTCGCGGCGCATGACGGGTTTGCGGCTGGGCAAGTTGATACCGGGTTGATCGAGCGCGATTTTGATCAGTTGATCGCGCAAGAATATCCTTCTCCGGCGGTTGCTGCACTGGCGGCATTGACGGCACTCGGCTTGCCTTCGGAAACCGGTTCTGATCCGTGGCAATCGCTGAGTGGATGGCGTGCTTGGGGTCCGGCGGAACAGAGCGCAGTGATCGAGCGAGATGGACAGCGCTTGCGGGCGAGCATCACGATTGAGGGAAGCCTCGCATATCGGGTGCGGATCGGATCAGAAGAAACGCAAATTCGGTTCCACGACAGGGATGCACGCGGCACGGTCGAGATCGACGGCCACGGGAAGCGGGCGGATATTATTACTCATCCCGGCGGCGTCACCATCTTCGTTGACGGCGTGGATCATCGCTTTTCATTTCCTGATCCCATTGCGCCCTCTTCAGAGGCAAAGGGCGGCGATACGGTTGCGGCACCGATGCCCGGTACGGTGAAAAGCGTAACTGCCAAGGTAGGTCAGCCGGTCAGCGAAGGGGATCCCCTGATCGTGCTTGAAGCGATGAAGATGGAGCACACATTAATTGCGCCTCGCGACGGCACCATTGCCGAGGTGCCCTTCACTGAGGGGGATCAGGTTGAGGACGGCGCGAATCTTGTCGTCTTGCAGGTCGAGAAAGCGTAGCGCGCTTCTTTCTCGGGAGGCCCTGCAACGACGACTTTCGGATCGACGCTATTTGATGACAACCTTGTGGGACCAGTTTTTACCATCGGACAGAACGATGTCATCAAACCCAAGAATTTTGATAAGGTCATACCACGTCGCCCCAAATTGAATTCCGTTCTTCTTGAAAAAGGGCGTTGTCCGTGCGTGTGAGGTAATTTGAGCCATCACGGCACGAGCACGAAACAGAGTGCTAAAGACTTCGTCATCTAGGGCGACAATGATCAGGTGTTGTTTTTTCCCGCCTTTGCTAAAAACAGCGATCCGTGGTTTGGTGGGAGAGTCGAGCTGGCTCTTGGTCAACTCGGTAACAAATGCTGTTCGAATGGCAGGTGCTGCTTTCGGAGCCTGCGCGATGGTTCGGTCAAAAACTTCTTCCGAGGTAATCGGCGGATAGTAATACCCGACGCGCCTGTCTGTCTCTTCAGCAAAAGCGTTGAGGGGAAAGACCACGAGGATGATCAGGGCGATAAAATTTCGAAGCATGATAAAATCCGTTTCCAGTTCGTTTAATCAGGATGCTAGGGGCTGTTCTGGCGGTCACGATACGCACTTCACGCGCTTGTGTCAGTTGGTGTTTGAACCATTGTCCTGTCGCGGTGGATGGTTCCGTGCTGTCTGATGCGAAAACTTACGCCGAACTATGTGCCCGGTTCTCGTGGTCGATACCGGATCGGTATAATCTTGGCTGGGATCTTTGCGATAAATGGGCGAGATCTGACCCGGATCGTGTTGCGCTAATCCTTGATGAAGAAGACCGCGAGGTCAGCTTTGATGAATTGCGTGTGCTGTCCAACCGTCTTGCGAATCTGCTTGCTGCGCGCGGAGTTGAGCCGGGGGATCGCGTAGGCGTTTTGCTGCCTCAGCAATGGGAAACGGCGGTCGCGCATATTGCGGCGCTCAAGCTCGGCGCGATTACAATTCCTCTCTTTACGTTATTCGGAGAGGAGGCTCTCGGTCATCGTCTTTCCGATGCCGGGGCAAAGGCCGTCATCACCAATGACGAAGGGGCGGCTAAAATTTCAGCGATGCAACCCGCGCCTCCGGCTCTTTCTACGCTGCTGAATGTCGATGACGACTTGCATGAGTTGATGTCGAGTGAATCGGACGGCTTTACCCCGCTCGACACCTCATCCGAAGATCCGGCGATTCTGATTTACACATCGGGGACAACAGGCAAACCAAAGGGTGCGCTTCACGCACAACGGGTTCTGCTTGGGCATCTTCCCGGTGTTGAGATGAGCCACGATCTTTTCCCCCAAATCGGCGATAAGATTTGGACGCCAGCGGATTGGGCGTGGATCGGTGGGCTGCTCGATGTGCTGATGCCTGCGTTGCATCATGGCATCCCGGTTGTCGCGCGCCGTTTTGCCAAGTTCACCGGCGAAGCCGCATTCGACCTGATGGCACGGCACGGCGTTCGCAACGCCTTTTTACCGCCTACGGCGCTTAAGATCATGCGCGGTGTCGCTGACCCGCCGAAACTGTCTTTGCGAACGGTCGGCAGCGGCGGTGAAAGTCTGGGCGAAGAATTATTGGACTGGGGTCGAAAAACGTTGGGCGTGACGATCAACGAGTTTTACGGCCAGACCGAATGCAACATGATCGTCTCCTCCTGCCAACACCTCGGTGTGCAGCGTGCGGGGGTGATGGGCTGGGCGGTTCCGGGGCATGATCTGGCGGTACTTGATGACGATGCCAATCCGGTCACTGGTGTTGAGGGCCGCATTGCGGTTCGGCGCGGCTCTCCAGTCATGTTTCTTGGCTATTGGAATAACGCGGCGGCGACAGCAGAAAAGTTCGATGGCGATTGGTTGATCACCGGGGATCGCGGCATTCAAGAAGGTGACGGTGCGATCCGCTTTGTCGGGCGCGACGACGATATTATCTCCTCTTCGGGCTATCGGATAGGTCCGGGCGAGATTGAAGATTGTCTTCTCGGGCACGAGGCTGTGTCACTGGCCGCCGCAATCGGCAAGCCCGACCCTCTGCGCGGCGAGATCGTCAAAGCGTATGTTGTCCTCAGCGAAGGGGTCGAGCCAACGTCCGAGTTGGCCGAAGAAATTTCTACCTTTGTCAAAACACGGCTTGCCGCGCATGAAT
Organism: uncultured Neomegalonema sp.; assembly: GCA_964549375.1. GTDB lineage: Bacteria > Pseudomonadota > Alphaproteobacteria > Rhodobacterales > Rhodobacteraceae > JAHDDY01. The sequence goes on along the minus strand of CAZJWF010000043.1, from coordinate 16,491 downwards.
ATCCACGCGAAGTCACATTTGTTTCGACATTGCCAATGACCACCACGGGAAAGATTATCCGCCAGGAATTACGAGAGAGGGCGCGACATGAATAGACCAAAGCATGCCGCCTCGCCGGATGAGCTGCTCAGCCCGGAACAGCTTTCTGCGATCAGTGGTTTTGAATTCATTGATGGAATGCGGACAGGGCGCTTTCCGTCTCCGCCCATCGCCAAGACGCTGAATTACGCACTGACCGAGGTTGAAGAAGGACGCGTCGTGTTTGAGGGCGCGCCAGAATTCGCGGCGTATAACCCCTTGGGCGGCGCGCATGGGGGGTGGTTCGGCACGCTCCTCGATAGCTGCATGGCCTGCGCGGTTCAAACCACATTGCCCAAGGGCAAGGGCTACACGACCGTTGAATATAAGATCACAATTCTCCGCCCCGCCTTTGTGACAACACCGCCGCTGAAGGCGATTGGAACTGTCGTCAGTTCAGGGCGGCGCATCGCGACCGCGACGGGTGAGATGGTGGGAGAGGACGGCAAAGTCTTTGCGACCGGGACAACAACTTGTCTGGTGTTCGACCTATGACGGATCAACACGTCACGATTTTTGAAATGGCCCCCCGCGATGGGCTGCAAAATGAAAAAAGCATGATTGCGACGGCTGATAAGGTCGCGTTGATTGATCGTTTGTCGGCCTGCGGTTTTTCGAAGATTGAAACCACCAGTTTTGTCCCCCCGAAATGGGTACCTCAGATGGCTGATTCTGCCGAGGTGATGGACGGTATCCGGCGCGCCGAGGGCGTCTCCTATACCGTGCTGACGCCGAATATGCGCGGTTTTCAAGGGGCGGTCGCGGCGCGCGCCGATGAAGTTGCGATTTTCGCGGCGGCATCCGAAGGATTCTCTCAGGCCAATCTGAATGCATCCATCGACGATGCGTTGGTACGGTTCGACGCTGTAGCGGAGGCGGCAAAGGCACAAGGGATTCCTGTGCGCGGGTATGTGTCGGTGGTGACTGATTGTCCCTTCGACGGACCCGTGGCCCCGGCACAGGTCGCGCGCGTGGCAGAGGCACTGTTTGATATGGGCTGTTACGAGGTCTCGCTGGGCGACACCATCGGCCATGCGACACCGGAAACGACTGATGCGATGTTGGCAGCGGTCCTTGAAATCGCGTCTGCCGACCGGTTGGCCGGTCACTTCCACGATACCAAAGGCCGCGCGCTCGACAATATCGGTGTCTCGCTCGGACGTGGTTTGCGGGTGTTTGACAGTTGCGTTGGCGGCTTAGGTGGGTGCCCTTATGCTCCTGGCGCTCAAGGCAATGTCGCCACCGAAGCTGTCATCCCCTTTGTTCAGGCCAAAGGTTTTGAGACTGGCGTTGATGAGCAAAAGGTTGCTGAGGCCGCGACATTTGCAAAGGCACTTGTGGGATTCACAAACGGGGCTGACTGAACTAGGGTGTTTGAATAACAATAATTCGAGCAGCGGTGCCCCTTCTTCTATGTCTGAGACCCTTACGACTCTGCGAAACACATTCGGATTTGACGGGTTTCGTCCCGGTCAGGAAGAAATCGTCGATGCGGCGATGGCGGGCGAGGATTTGCTGGCCATCATGCCGACTGGTGGCGGAAAATCGCTGTGTTTTCAGCTTCCTGCGATTGTTCGTGAGGGGTTGACGGTTGTCGTCTCGCCTCTGATTGCACTGATGCGCGGCCAAGTGGCACAAATGCGAGAGCTTGGGGTTGCCGCGCGTTCTCTCTCGTCAGGGAATACCGCTGACGAAAACGCGCTGGCGATGACCGAGGCAGAGGACGGCGCGCTCGACATGCTGTATCTGTCGCCAGAGCGTCTCGCGCGCCACGGTATGAAGGCCTTTCTCAAACGTATCGGCGTGACGATGATCGCGGTGGACGAGGCGCATTGCGTCTCGCAATGGGGGCACGATTTTCGCCCCGAATATCGCATGATCGGAGAGGTGCGTGATGCTCTTGGCGGGGTGCAGGTTCTTGCCTTTACCGCCACCGCCGATGAGCTGACGCGCAAGGACATTGAGGATAAGCTGTTCACGGCCAAACCCCGCACTTTCCTGCGCGGTTTTGACCGTCCGAATATAAGCCTTGCGATGACGCCGCGTAATAATGGAAAAAAGCAACTACTCGACTTTCTCGCGCGGCATAAAGGCGAGAGCGGGATCGTCTATTGCCAATCCCGTAAGCGGGTCGAAGACACCGCTGAGCACTTGCGTAAGAACGGCGTTGACGCGCGGGCCTATCACGCGGGTCTCGACCCGCAGACGCGCAGCGACACCCAAGATGCTTTCCTACGCGAAGATGGCCTCGTGGTTATCGCCACGGTTGCCTTTGGCATGGGGATCGACAAGCCCGATGTCCGTTTCGTCTTTCATATGGACCTGCCGAAAAATATCGAAGGCTACTATCAAGAGATCGGACGCGGTGGGCGCGATGCTCTGCCGGCCTCGGCGCATTTGCTCTATGGCATGGGCGAGGTCCGTCAGTATCGCCAATGGATCGACGAAAGTGATGCGCCAGAGGAGCAAAAAAGGATTGAGCGTCAGAAACTCACAGCTCTGGTTGGGCTGTGCGAGACTACGCAATGCCGCCGCACAGCGCTCCTCGGATACTTTGGTGAAGCGGCAAGCGGATGTGGCAACTGCGATATTTGTCGAGGTGAAGTCGAAACCATTGACGGTACCGTACTGGCACAAAAGGCGCTTTCGGTGATCTTGCGGACCCGCGAGATTTTTGGGATCGAGCATCTGATTACAGTGCTGCGCGGCGAGCGCAATTCGATGTGCGACAAGCATGGCCATGCTGATCTGCCGACATTCGGCGTTGGAGCTGATGTCACCAAGGCGGATTGGCGCAGCATTTTCCGCCAAGTTTATGCGGCGGGCTATGCCAGCGTCGATGTCGAAAACTACAACCGATGGACCGTGACTGAGGAAGGCTGGAAAGTCCTACGTGGCCAACAACCAGTGACGCTTCGTAAGCCAGGGCGTGTCACCAAGACCCACGAACAGGCGATGGAAATGAGCGAAGCGGATGCCGAGCTGTTGGACGAATTGAAATCCCTGCGGCGCGATCTAGCGAAAGAGCGCGACGTGCCCGCTTATGTCATCTTTGCAGATCGGACCTTGATCGAGATGGCCTCAATGGCCCCGGTCGATACAAACGGATTGCGTGATGTTCACGGGGTTGGTGAGAAAAAAATCGAGCGCTACGGCGAGGTATTCCTGACTCGGATCAAGGCGCATCGGCAACGGAGTGCCGCAGCATGACGGAAACTCTCTCGATCGAATGCGATACGCGCGGTGTTGCGACGCTGACTTTGACGCGCGGCGAAAAGCATAACGCGATGAGTGCGATGATGATGACGGAGCTCACGGAGGCCGCTGCATCGCTTGGCGCGGACACGGCGGTGCGGGTGGTGGTCATCGCCGGCGAAGGGAAAAGCTTTTCCGCCGGAGCGGACCTTAATTGGATGCGCGAACAAGTCGCGGCAACGCGCGCCGAACGCGTCACTGAAGCGACCCGGCTTGCAAATATGCTCCGCGCGCTCAACGAATTGCCTAAGCCAGTGATCGCCAAAGTTCATGGGAACGCCTTTGGCGGAGGTTTGGGGATCATCAGCATTTGCGATGTCGCCATTGGTGTTGAGACGGCGCGGTTTGGATTTACCGAAACCCGTCTGGGGATCATTCCGGGCACGATCTCGCCCTACGTCCTGGCCCGCATGGGCGAGGGCAAGGCACGGCGGGTTTTTATGTCGTCACGCCTGTTTGACGCGCAAGAAGCACGCGATCTCGATCTGCTGGCACGTGTCGTTCCGGCGGAAGAGTTGGACGCGGCAATTGAGCGAGAAATCAAATCGTATTTATCCGTCGCTCCTAGTGCTGTCGCCCGTTCAAAACAGCTTGCGCGCAGTCTCGGCCCTAAAATTGATGATGATGTCATCGCTGGGACAATTGAGCGACTCGCCGATACTTGGGAAACGGATGAAGCGAAAGAGGGTCTGGCGGCCTTTTTCGATAAAACATCACCGTCATGGGTGATTTGACAAACCTGATTCTCCCGGAATTGGGGTTTGCACGCTTGAATAGATGCTAATTATTTCAAGACTTTATATATATTCTCGATACATCGTTAGGAAACTCCCGCAAAAGTACCTAAATTGCGGGTGTTCTTGAGGCGGGGAGCCGACTTCACCCGTACCGAAGGAATGGAAACTGCGCCGTTGGTCGCAACCATTACGAACGTCTGCTCGTTCTGCTGATGCGCGGCCTGCTCGTTTTGCGCGGCGGTGCGTGACGAATTGGATTGATAAAATCTATTTTCAGGGGAGGTGTGTATGACGGTGAATATTCTTGAAATGGCTCAAGGCGCTCTTGGGGGCGATGTTCTCGGTGATCTCAGCAGTTTGCTAGGCGAGGATCGAACGAAAACCCAGTCCGCGATTGATGGTGCCTTGCCTGCGATCCTTGGCGGTTTGATGCAAGGGGCGTCCACACCGCATGGGGCGGCTGAATATAGTCGACTGGCAGACGAAGCTGATACCGGTTTGCTTAGCAATATCTCAGGGATGATTTCTGGAAACTCCGGCGCTTTGCTCGCGCTGGGCGCACCGCTGCTGATGAAGTTGTTCGGCGCGCGCCAGGATGGATTGATCTCAACCATAGCGCGGCTGGCGGGTATCGGCAGCGGTTCGGCGGGTACATTGCTCAAGGTGGTTGGACCATTGGTCATGAGCATGTTGGGCAGCAAGAAGAAGGAGCTCAGCCTCAACACCGATCAGTTTGCTTCAATGCTGATGGATCAGCGAGAGCATGTGGCGGCGGCCATGCCGGAGGACATCTCGCAATCTTTGAATTTTAGTGCGTTCCTCAATGCACAGGATGAGCCCTCGGCGGCGGATGTTACGCCAGTTGTAGCGGCAGCGGCATCGACCCAATCGACCAGCACGGCTCAAACAAGTCCCCCGCCATTGCCCGTCCCAGAGGCGCCGAGCGGCGGCAGCGGGTTCTTGACCAAGCTGCTCCCCTTAGCGTTGGTCGCGGTTCTGGGCTTTTTCGGATATCAGCATTTCGCGGGCGCTCCGGACACAACGCAGATCGAGGCGACACAAACGGGCATTTCGTCACTTAAAGATGCCGTTGGCGGTGTCACGGACAGTTTGGCCGGAATTACCGATGTCGAAAGCGCGCAAGGGGCCGTGGAATCGATCACAGCCGCAACGGATAAACTCGACGGCCTTGACCTTGAGAGCATGGGAAGCGTGGGCAAAGAGCAAGTCACTGGAATGCTCGGTGGCCTCGTCGGCGGGATCGAAAGCGCCTTGGAAACGGCCTATAAAATCCCGGGCGTGCAGCAGGTGATTGAACCGGCAGTCGGACCGTTCCTCGAAAAGCTTAAAGGCCTTTGAGGTGATCAGCTTGTAAGACGTTGAGCGATAAACCGACCAAAGCCCGGCTTCTTGCCAGTTTCCGGGCTTTGGTGTCGCGTTGGATGAACGCAGAATTTCGTTTACGCAGCAGCAGCTCGATCCGCTGAAACCGTCGAGCGACGGTCTTTTGTGACCGCTTCTCTGGTTTTATCGGATTTTCGATACGTTTCCGCCAAAGACAGATAAAAGCTAACTGAGTGATGCGTTGGGGAGTGTCCGCGCGTCATGGCCTCCGCATCGTTGTGAAACCGCGTGCTCGCCGTGTCATGGATCATTGCAAAGCCGACCTTTCCCAGCGTCGCTTCGTTCATTGCTTTCACATGATTTTCAGCAGATGCGCGGCGAGCTGCAGCCGTGGCAAGACTTCTGTCGGATTCCCCGAACATTGAGAATTCTGAACTCAGAGCTTGTGACAAAGCCGAGTCAAAATTGCGAAACATATTCTATTCCTTGAAACAAACGTATCTGTACAACGTTCAGATAAGGAAATGGTTCAGCTGTGACAGAAATAAGAGCTATTCTTGACATTGTATTGAATGAATTTGAGCCCTCGCCATATTCTGAAGGCAACGTCAATCTGAGAAAATTGATCAAAATATCTGTATTTTCCAAAGGTTAGCGTCGATGTGCTACCGGAGTGGCGGGTGCGGTACTTTAACAACTGTGGCGAGTTTTAAGTTTGAAGACATTAGGGTCCGCTATCGCTGGAAAAATCGTAGGACAAAGGGATCGATGCGTTATCGTCCGGGCAATATCTGCGAATGGCATTTAAGCCTCTGTAAACTGTAAATATTGCGATTTGTGTCAGCGTTAATTTAAGAGGTTGAACTTAAAGTTCCCGTGTTCGAGTTCTTCAGCAGGGCGACCGATGGTGCATTTCGACACATCCCGTTCAGACAATACTGCTTTACAGCAGGAGCAGGTCGAGGACACCGCGCTTCAGGTCGCCGAAGATCTTGAACGTGTCGCGCGTATTGACCCAATCTCGGGTCTTCGCAACCGACGTCAGTTTGTTGAAGATTTCGGATTCGGTGTGTCGTCAATTTCCGACGATGGCTGCGATGTCATCGCGCTCTTGACCCTTGCGTCACCGGAACAGTTTAACGCGACCGTTCGCGCGCTCGGTCATGGGTTTGCGGAGCAGGTAGTTCGCCTTGCGGTCGAACGGCTTCGTAAGGTGGTGCCGGAGGGTAAGCGGATCTATCACATCGATCCGCTCAGTTTTGCTTTTGCCGTTGAGGCAGAAGATGATGACGTTGTGCCCGAAACCGTTGAAGATTTGGCCACGGTCTTTGCGGAGCCTTTGCTCTGCAACGGGATTCCGATCCGTAACCAGATTGGTCTGGGTCTCAACCGCGCGAGCGATGCTGTGACCGACCCATGCGAAGTGTTGCGCGGTGCGTTGGTCGCGGCACAAGACAGCCTTAATGGGTCTCAAAAATCGGCATGGTATAATCGCGGTTCCGATCAGGCGCATTTGCGCTCGTTCCGGCTTCTTGCCGATCTCGGTCGCTTGATGGACGCACCTGACGAGATCATCGCGACACAGTTTGCCCTGCATTACCAACCGAAGATTGATCTGCGGACTGACGGGTGTTGCGGTGTCGAAGGCCTGATGCGGTGGACGCACCCCAGCCTAGGATTTGTCTCTCCGGCGGAATTTGTCAGCTTGGCTGAGGCAACGGCGATGATCACCCCAATGACGCGCTGGGTTTTTCGGCGCGGGGTTGCCCAGCGGGCCGCATGGCATCGCGAAGGCATCCACGCACGCATTTCGTTGAATGTCTCGCCGATTAATCTCGGAGAGCCAGACTTTGCGGATTTTGTTCTCGAAACTTGCCGTGAACAGGGCGTTGCCCCTGAATGGATGGAAATCGAGTTTACCGAAAGCGCGCAAACGATGGACAGCGCTCTGACCCTTGCACAGCTATCGCGTCTGCGCGACGAAGGGGTTCGTGTTGCCATCGACGATTTCGGCAGCGGGTATTCCAACATGCGCTATCTGCGCTCCATTCCTGCAGATGCACTGAAAATCGACAAAGAGTTCATTCTGACTCTCGATAGCGATGAGAAGAACCGGAAAATCGTCCCGACCATCATTGATCTGGGCCATCAACTGGGTTTTGCCGTCGTAGCTGAAGGCATCGAATCTGCCGAATCCTATACATCACTCGCCGATTGGGGTTGCGACGAGGGGCAAGGCTTTTTTATGAGCAAACCGCTGAGCGAAGACGCCTTTCGCGATTGGTATCATACCACCATGAGCAGCAAAGTCGCCTAAGCGTATTTCGCCTTAATTGTCTGACAATCCGTCAAAATATCCTCACAGTTTCATAGGATACTCCTCACAATCGCGCGAAGAATATTGCGCCGACAGTCGTGGATTGCTTGATGTAACGCAGGCCCGACTCGAATGGAGGACGCTATGATAAATCATCTTTCTCGCCGCACGATGCTGGCTTCCGGGATCGCTCTGCTGAGCGTTGGACCTGCATTTGCTGGACAAGGTCCAATATACACAAGCTGGGGTGCCGCAGCGTCCGGCTATGACGTCGTTGCTTATTTTACTGAATCCCGGCCGGTGAAGGGGTCGCGGTCATATACGGCGGAACATCGCGGGGCGACATGGCGCTTTGCTTCGGCATCGAACCGAGACTTATTCGTTTCGAATCCCGATAAATTCACGCCGAAATACGGTGGTTTCTGCGCTTATGCAGTGGCCAACGGCGCGTTGGATGTGTCGACCGTCCCTGAAGCGTGGAAAATCGTCGATGGAGAACTTTATCTGAATTATTCGCCGGGGATTCAGAACCGTTGGGAAGGGAACATGACCAACTATATCGCGGCGGCTGACCGCAATTGGTCCCGCGCCTATTAACTGCCAATTTCTGACGAAAGCTTGCAGCGGGCTGTAGAGGTTTCTACGGTCCCGCTGACATGAGCGTTTCAGCAAAACCAAAAGCCGATGGCGAGAAAATTACGCCGTCGATGCAGCAGTATTTCGATGTGAAAGAACAGCACCCGTCTGCGTTGCTGTTTTTTCGTATGGGCGATTTTTACGAGCTGTTTTTTGATGACGCGGTACAAGCTGCGGCGGCCCTCGATATCGCGTTGACCAAACGCGGTAAGCATCGCGGCGAAGATATCGCCATGTGCGGCGTTCCCGCGCATTCCGCCGAAGGCTATTTGGCCCAACTCACCCGCAAGGGTTTCACGGTGGCGATCTGTGATCAGATGGAGACCCCGGCGGAGGCCAAGAAGCGTGGCTCGAAGTCTGTGGTGCGCCGGGATGTGGTGCGGGTTGTCACGCCGGGCACGCTGACGGAAGATACGCTGCTGGATGCCCGCTCGCACAATTACCTTGCCGCTTATGCCGAGGTTCGCGGCGAAGCGGCGCTTGGTCGGCTGGATATGTCCTCCGGTGAGTTTGCCGTCACACGCATTGCGGATGGATTGAGCGCGGAGCTGGCGCGGATCGCGCCTTCTGAAATTCTGGTTCCTGACGCGATTTTCGAGAACGGCGACCTGTTGCATGTGCTGGAAGAGGTTGCGCAGTTTACGCCGCTCGGCGCAGCCAGTTTCGACTCTACCTCTGCCGAAAAGCGTATTTGTGAACTCTTTAAGGTCAATTCGCTGGACGCCTACGGAGCGTTCGGGCGCGCAGAGTTATCCGTGCTTGGTGCTTTAGTCGACTACGTTGCCATCACGCAGAAGGGCGCGCTGCCGCATATATCGCCGCCGCAGCGTGAACAGCCCGGAACCGCAATGCGGATCGACGCCGCCACTCGCCGCAATCTTGAGCTTAGCGTTACACTTGTGGGCGAACGGCAAGGCTCGCTGCTGGCGACTATCGACAGAACCGTCACGGGCGCAGGTGCGAGGATGCTGGCGTCGCGCCTGGCTTCCCCGCTGACGCGGGTGCCAGATATTCTGAGGCGGCAAGACTCGATTGCCCACTTTCGTGACGATCCGGCCTTGTCGGAAGATTGCCGTTCGACGCTCAAGGCGGCACCAGACATCGCCCGCGCTCTTTCCCGTCTGTCGTTGGGTCGAGGTGGTCCGCGCGACTTGGCGGCGATACGTGGCGGATTGGCTGCTGCTGCTGCTCTGTCGCGGCGCCTCTTGACGCTCTCAGAACTTCCTGAAGAGATTTCGGCGGCGAGTGACAGGTTGCACGGGCATGAGGCGCTGACAGATCGCCTTTCTGCGGCGTTGGCCCCTGACCTTCCCATGCTTGCGCGGGAGGGAGGCTTTATCGCGGCGGGATGGAACGCACCGCTCGACGAACTCCGCAGTCTGCGTGACGACAGCCGCAAGGTCATCCGCGATATGGAGGCGCGGCTTAAAACGGAGAGCGGTATCAATGCGCTTAAGATCAAGTTCAATGGCGTGTTGGGATATTTTATCGAAGTTCCCCCTGCCCACGCCGATAAGTTGACGGGAGAAGAGTTTATCCACCGCCAAACTCTGGCTAGTGCGGTGCGCTTTACAACAGGGGAACTCGCAGACCTTGACGGACGAATTTCGCGGGCGGGTGCTCAGGCGATTGAGGCAGAACTTAATCTGTTCGAAGAATTGCGTGCGGCAGTTTTGGACCGCGCCGTGCAAATTTCTGCGGCAGCGGAAGCCCTTGCCACCCTTGATGTCGCCTCGGCCTTGGGAGAGTTGGCCGCTGATGAAGGCTGGGTCCGTCCGCGTGTCGATGACAGTCTGGCCTTCGATATTCAGGGCGCACGGCATCCCGTGGTCGAAGCTGCGCTTAAAGTGGCAGGCGAGCCTTTCGTTGCCAATGATTGTGACTTGAGCGCCGAGCGGCTCTGGTTACTGACCGGGCCGAACATGGCGGGTAAATCGATATTTCTGCGCCAGAATGCACTGGTCGCCGTGTTGGCGCAGATGGGATCGTTTGTTCCGGCGAGCGCGGCACATATTGGCATTGTCGATTGCCTCTTTAGCCGCGTCGGCGCATCCGATGATCTCGCGCGGGGACGCTCGACCTTTATGGTCGAGATGGTCGAGACGGCAGCAATTCTCAATCAATCCGGCGAGCGCGCGCTTGTGATCCTTGATGAGATTGGGCGCGGCACCGCAACATTTGACGGGTTATCCATCGCATGGGCGACGGTTGAACACCTACATGACGTCAATAAATGTCGGGGCCTCTTTGCGACACATTACCATGAACTAACCGAGTTGGCGGCGCGGTTGGACGGCACCCGAAATGCTGCGATGAAAGTCGCGGAATGGGAAGGCGACATCGTGTTTCTGCACGAGGTCGAACCGGGCGCGGCCACCCGCAGTTATGGCGTGCAGGTCGCGCGCAAAGCGGGCCTGCCCCCCTCGGTCGTGGAGCGTGCGCGCGACGTACTTGAACGATTGGAGAAGGGTGACGCCGATGGTGGCGAAGCCCGCATCCGCGCCCTTGTCGATGATTTGCCCCTCTTTGCCGCGACTGTGGCGGTCTCTGAGTCCAGTGGCCCTTCACCGCTCGAAGCTGCAATCGCCGAAATCGACCCCGACGCCCTCACCCCCCGCGAAGCCCTCGACGCGCTGTATCGGTTGAAGGGGTTGTCGTAAGAGCGACGTAACATTGCTCAGCCTTTCGCTATCTCAATCGATCCCCTCTTATGTCGCTGTGCCTTTAATTACACGAGATTTCTCTCTTTAATGAAACGCACAGCAATGTTAAACGTCATTTTCACCGGTAATGAAACGCAGAATGACATTAAATGGCGAACGAACTAGAAACTCGGCGCAGCGGTAGCTATCGTCATCAATCGACTGGGTATTCAGCGTTTTACCCCGCCCCACTTCCGCCTAATCCGGATCTGCAGATTGATTTGGAAATGCAAACCCTGCTCTCGAAAGCCGACCGGGCTCTTGGTCGACTCGACGGGTCGATTCAAACTCTCCCGAACCCAGATCTGTTTGTCTTCATGTATGTTCGTAAGGAAGCGGTTCTTTCTAGTCAGATCGAGGGGACGCAATCCTCGTTAAACGATATTCTGGGTGTTGAGGCACAGGTTCTCGATCCAAAACGACCGAGCGATGTAAACGAAGTGCTCAACTATGTACGAGCCATGAATCATGGTCTCGTGCGGTTACCCGATCTGCCCATCTCGATCAGGTTAATCCGCGAGATCCATGGAAAGTTGATGTCGGGGGTGAGGGGGCAGGAGATGGAGCCAGGAGAAATCCGCCGCACGCAGAATTGGATCGGTCCTGCCGGGTGCGGATTAAGAGACGCAATTTTTGTTCCGCCTCCGCCCGAGGAAGTGATGAATGCCTTGGGCGCGTTGGAGACTTTTATCTATGATGAGACGAGCATCCCGCCGCTGATCAAAGTTGGTCTTGCTCACTGTCAGTTCGAAACAATCCATCCATTTCTCGACGGCAATGGACGTGTCGGCCGTCTGTTGATTGCTTTCATGTTGTGCGAACGAGAAATCCTGCAGCATCCGGTTTTGTATCTCTCGCATTATCTTAAGCAAAATAGATCACGGTATTACGATCTACTACAGGCTGTTCGGGATCACGGCGATTGGGAAAGCTGGATCAAATTTTTCCTGCGTGGCGTGGCAGAAGTCAGCCTCGAGGCGACGGAGACAGCGCGCCGGATCGTGGGTTTAAGAGAGTCTCACAGGAGCATCGTTACTGCCGAGTTTGGTCGAACGGCCGGTAACGGTCTGTTGATCCTCGAAAGTTTGTTCCAGATGCCGATCATCAACGTACAGGACGCAGCGACCCGGCTTGGGATCACTTATCAGGCGGCGAATGGCCTCGTGCAGCGGATGGTAGATGCAGGTATTCTCTTCGAGATGACTGGGCAATCGCGGTATCGGGTGTTCGAGTACCGCCCGTATATTGGCCTCTTCGCGAGCGTGATACAGGAGGATATCCCTAAACCTGCAGCTTGACCTCTAGCCTTTGGCAAGGTCTTAGTCGCGCGGCAATCGGAGCAGCAACGCATGACCTTTCCTGACATCAGCCCGTTCGTTTTTGGCCTTGAGTATAACGGTATTGGAATCCGTTGGTACGCATTGGCGTATATCGCCGGGCTGCTTTTGGCTTGGCGGTTGGCGATGGTGTTGACCGCGCGCCCGAAACTCTGGGCAGGTGAAACCCCGCCCTACCTGCCGGAAAAAGCTGAAACGCTGCTCTTTATGCTGACAATGGGCGTCATCCTCGGAGGGCGGCTTGGTTTTGTGCTGTTTTATAACTGGGATTACTATTCTCAGAACCCCGCCGAAATCCTGAAAACATGGCAAGGCGGGATGGCCTTTCATGGCGGCCTGATCGGTGTCGTTGTTGGCGGGCTGATCTTTTGCTGGCTGAACAAAGCTCCAATCCTTTCGACGGCAGATTCCATCGCGGCGGGTGTCCCCTTTGGTCTGCTTTTTGGGCGGATCGCGAATTTCATCAACGGTGAGCTATGGGGTAAGCCGGGGGATGTGCCTTGGGCGATGCAGTTTCCCCAAGCCAACCCGCTGACCGGCGAGCGTGACTGGACAAACCTGACCGAACCCCGCCATCCGAGTCAGCTTTATGAGGCAGGTCTTGAAGGCTTGTTGTTGATGGTCATTTTGCTGTTGCTGGCTTTCAAGGGCGGATTGAAGAGACCCGGCCTTATCGCAGGGGTTTTCCTGCTCGGCTATGGTGTCGCGCGTTTTGTCGTGGAGTTTTGGCGCGACCCCAATCCCGGCCTTGATTGTGTTACGCCGCTTTGCTTGCAAATGGGGCAAGTGCTGTCCTTGCCGATGATTGGTGCAGGGGCGTTGATTGCCGGATTTGCCATGATGCGCGGATCGAAATGACAGCACTGCGCGACATCATCCGGCAGCGGATCGAAGCTGATGGCCCGATGCCAATTGCCGAGTACATGACACTCTGCCTCGCGCATCCGGAATACGGCTATTACATCACGCAAGACCCGCTGGGGGAGGGCGGTGATTTCACCACTGCCCCGGAAATCAGTCAGATGTTTGGTGAGTTGATCGGCTTATGGCTCGCGCAGGCATGGGTAGATCGTGGGTCGCCGGCGTCGTTTGCGCTGGTGGAGCTGGGGCCGGGGCGCGGGACGCTGATGAACGATGCGCTGCGCGCCGCCGCGCGCGTGCCGGGGTTTGTTGATGCCGCTGAGTTATGGCTTGTCGAAACATCGCCAGCGCTGCGCAAAAAGCAATGGGAAGCTCTGTGCAAATACGAGCCGCGCTGGGCCGATACGCTTGGTGACGTGCCCGAGTTACCACTGTTCCTAATGGCGAATGAGTTTTTCGATGCTCTGCCTATTCGTCAGTTTGAAATGCGAGACGGTGCATTATGTGAGCGGATGGTGGGGCTTGATGGGAACGCTCTGACACTTGGCCTGTCGCCGCCGGTCACGGAGGAACCGCTGCCGGATCATGCAGAGCAAGGCGCGGTTGTGGAAACCTGTCCTGCTGGTCGCAGCATCGCGCGCGAGATGGGCGTGCGTTTGAGCTCACATGGTGGGACGGCGTTGATCATTGATTATGGTCACGATACCGCCTCTCCGCGTGGTGATACGCTGCAAGCGGTGAAAGATCATGGCTATACGGATATTTTGGTTGAACCGGGTCTCGCCGATTTGACGGCACATGTGGATTTTCGCACGCTGGCAAATTCCGCTGAGGAGGGTGGAGCAAAGGCGTGGGGGGTGCGAACCCAAGGGGCGCTGCTCGATTGGCTCGGTATCCGTGTGCGGGCGGCGATGCTGGCCAAAGCCTCGCCGGATCGCGAATCTGAAATCGAGGCTGCGCTGGATCGTCTGACCGAGCCGGAGCAGATGGGCACGTTGTTCAAGGCGCTTGCCTTGTCCGGTGATGAGATCGAACCACCGGGATTTAGTGAGGAGTTAGGGGCATGATGATCCTTCCGCACGAGGTACGCTTATGACGCATCTCATCCACGCGCCAATTCTCAGCACCGTTGACACCATCCATCACGGCTTTTTCACGAAAGAGGGTGGGGTGTCAGAGGGCATTTATGCCTCGCTGCAATGTGGACGAGGGGCGACAGATGACCCACGAGAGAATGTTGCGGAGAACCGAAAGCGCGCTGCCAAGGCGATGAAAGTCAAGCGCGAGAATCTTGTGTCTTGCCATCAGCATCACTCGGCGGATGCTGTCACAGTCGTTACCCCGTGGCGCCCCGGCAAGCCGCCCAAGGCCGATGCGATGGTGACGAAAGTTCCCGGTATTGCTCTGGGCATCCTGACGGCGGATTGTGCGCCGGTGCTGTTTGTGGATGCAAAGGCAAAGGTGATCGGGGCGGCACATGCCGGATGGAAAGGCGCGCTGGGCGGAGTGCTTGAAGCCACCGTCGAGGCGATGATTGCCGTCGGCGCAGAACGCCAGCGCATCCAAGCTGCGATTGGTCCGTGTATTTCTCATGAAAACTACCAAGTCGATGCGGCGTATCGTGAGCGGTTCCGCGAGGCGGATAGCGGCAATGGCCGTTTCTTTCGGCCCGATCCCGAGGAAGAAGACAAGTTCCGTTTTGACTTGCCCGGCTACTGCGCCGCGCGCCTGACCGCGTGCGGGGTAAAGGATGCCGAACTGCCAAAGCACTGCACCTATGGCGATGACCGCATGTTCTTCTCGAACCGCCGCGCGCTGCATCAGGGTGAGGGTGACTATGGGCGCGGATTATCAGCCATCATGCTGCGGTAAGGCGGCGAAAAACTTAATCAAGGGTAATTCCGAGGGCGAGAAAAGCGGTGCTGCTGCAAAGCATCAACTCGGCGGCGGATAATTTGTAATCGTCTCCCTACATAAGCAGCGCAAACACCAATAACGCAGCGCCCAAATAGCGAAATCGTATATTTTGCAACGCGCGCAGCTCAGATTTTCATCGCGGGTTCGAATAAATCCTACAGCATACGCCCCACTCTATCCTTCCACCGGATCGCACCCCCTGACATTCTCTTTCGTAACAACGCTTACGGAGAGAACAGATCATGCCGCATTTTACCCACGGCGAGTACGCCGCCCGTATCGCCCGCACCCGCAAGGTTATGAAAAAGCGGGGTCTCGACGCGATGTTGCTGTTCGCGCCAGAGAGTCAGTATTGGCTCACTGGATACGACACGTTCGGGTTTTGCTTCTTCCAGTGCATGATTCTGCCGATGAAGGGCGAACCGGTTTTACTGACGCGCTCGGCTGATCTCCGACAAGCTGAATTCACCTCGATTCTGAACGAAGTTCATATCTGGCAGGATCGCGAGGGCGCGAACGGGGCGGATGATCTGCGCGGTTTGCTCGAAGACCTTGGGCTTTTCGCCGGCAAACGTCTCGGGGTTGAATTGGATACCCAAGGTCTGACCGCGAAAAACTGGCGGATGGTCAAGGGAGCCTTGGTCAAGGGCCGTAAGAAACGCCCGGAGCTGGTGGAGGCGTCGGATCTGATTTCTGATTTGCGGTTGATCAAATCAGATGCCGAGGTCGCCTATGTTCGCAAAGCGGCGGAACTGTCTGATCTGGCGCTTGATGCGGCCATTGCGATGACAGGCGAGGGCGTTGGTGAAGGCGCGATCCTCGCGGCGATGCAGGGCGAAATTTTCTCGCGCGGCGGGGATTACGCCGGAAACGAGTTCATTATCGGCTCCGGCGAGGGGGCATTGCTGTGCCGATACTACTCAGGGCGGCGGGTGCTCGAATCAGATGACCAACTCACGCTAGAATGGTCTGGAGCGTGGCGTCGGTACCATGCGCCGATGATGAATACGCTGGTTGTTGGTAAACCGAGACCAGCCCATTTACGCATGAGAACGGCCTGTATCGAGGCACTCCAAGCCTGTGAAAACGTTCTAAAACCCGGAAATACGCTCGGAAACGTGTTTAACGAGCATGCCAAAATTCTCGACGAACATGGTTTACGGAAACACCGTCTTAACGCTTGTGGGTATAGCGTCGGCGCACGGTTCACCCCTTCGTGGATGGATTCGCAAATGTTTTTTGAAGGCGCAGGGACGGTAATCGAACCAAATATGACGTTCTTTCTTCATATGATCCTGATGGACAGC
>CAZJWF010000042.1:11329-25727 GCA_964549375.1 uncultured Neomegalonema sp. | reverse complement strand
AAACCGCCGACTTTCTCCATCTCAATTTCAAGGCCCATCTCGTCGCAAATTTTCTTCGCACCAACCTTCAGCCGTGCTTCCATATCCTCAATCGTCGCCAGATTAGGTGAGCGGAAATCAACCGTGAAAACGGCCTTGCCCGGAATAACGTTTCGCGAGTTCGGATATACCTCGATATGGCCCGCCGCACCCACTGCATCAGGCTTATGCGACCATGCGATCTCGTCCACCAGTTCCAGTATGCGCGCCATGCCGAGGCCCGCATTCTTTCGCATCGGCATCGGGGTCGAGCCGGTATGCGAGTCTTTGCCCGTCACGGTGACTTGCGTCCACGACAAGCCCTGACCATGCGTGACAACGCCGATATCGACGCCCTCGGCCTCTAGGATTGGGCCTTGTTCGATGTGCAGCTCAAAGAACGCCTTCATTTTGCGCTCGCCGACGGGTTCCTCTCCGCGCCACCCAATGCGCTTGAGTTCGTCGCCAAACGTCAAACCCGCCGCGTCTTCTTTCGCGTAGGCGTCTTCTTGTGACAGCATCCCGGCAAAGACCGCAGAGGCCATCATCGCGGGGGCAAAGCGCGTGCCCTCTTCATTGGTCCAGTTCACAACGCACACCGGGTGCTTGGTTTTGATGTTCAGATCATTGAGCGTTCGCACAATCTCCAACCCGCCCAGAACCCCAAGCACTCCATCATATCGCCCCCCGGTCGGTTGTGTATCAAGGTGAGAGCCGACCATCACTGGCAAGGCGTCCGGATCTTCGCCGGGTCGCACCGCGAACATCGTACCCATCTGGTCAACACCAACGGTACAGCCCGCCTCTTCCGCCCAACGCTGAAACAGCGCTCTGCCCTCGCCATCCTCATCCGTGACGGTTTGGCGATTGGAACCTCCGGCAACTCCCGGTCCGATCTTGGCGATCTCGTGAATCGAATCCCATAGGCGGTCGCCGTTGATACGAAGGTTCTCTCCCGGTGCAGACATCGCCGTCCCCTGAACTTGACGTGTATGGCCGATGCTTGGAAAACAAAGCAGTGGCCGTCACAAAAATTTTCCAACCGGTCAAAACTTGAACAGGCCATTCTCGGGTGGTCAAGCCGAAATCGGGGAAAGCGACGATGGCCACAGGAAAAAAGCACTCTGCGAGAGCCACAAAAACCCGCAGAAAGACCCGAATTCAGGAAGAAAAAGAGGAAATCATCCTCGATGCAGCGCTCGATCTTTTTTCGGCAAAAGGTTTTGACGGCGTCACCGTGGATCAAATTGCCTCTGCGGCAAGGATGTCAAAGCCCAATCTCCTTTATTACTTCGCGCGTAAAAAAGACATCTATGTCACGCTGTTGGACAGGTTATTGGAGACTTGGCTCGAACCACTCATCGCGCTGCGCGCCGAAGGTGATCCCATCGAAGAGCTTCGAGGCTATCTGCGTCGCAAGTTGGAAATGGCGCGAACGCAGCCGCGCGAATCGCGCCTCTTTGCCAATGAAATCCTGCAAGGCGCTCCGCGTGTTCGCCGATCTTTGCAAGGGCCGCTCCGGGAATTGGTCACGGAGAAATCAGCTGTCATTCAGGGGTGGATTAATGCGGGGCGACTGGCAAAGATTGACCCGACCCATCTGATCTTCGCAATCTGGTCGACCACGCAGCACTATGCCGATTTCGATGCTCAGATCCGAGCTGTCACCCGCTCAGAAGATGATGCCCATTTCGAGACGGCACTTGAGACTTTGGAGACGTTGTTTCTGGAGGGGTTGCGGGTACGGTAATCTACCCCAACCATTTTTCGAGTCGATCAACCGCCTTCTCAACCGTCTCCTGCGAGCCAGCGAAACTGAGGCGCATGGTCTGGTGGCCACGCTCCGGATCGAAGTCGACTCCAGGCACGGCAGCGACCCCTGCCTCCGAGAGCATGCGTTTTGCAAACTCGACACTGTCATTGGTCAATTGGCTGACATCTCCATAAAGGTAAAACGCGCCATGAGCCGGGGCAAAATCGGTAAATCCGAGCTTGGGCAGCTTTTCCAGCAGTCTTGTCCGGTTAGTCGCATAGGTTTGCAGGTGCCCATTCAACTCATCCTCGCAGTCCATCGCCGCAAGCGCCGTAATCTGGCTGATATGTGGGGGACAGATGAAATGGTTCTGCGCCAGCCGCTCGACCGTCCGCAGCAGCGCCTCGGGCACCACCATCCACCCAATGCGCCAGCCCGTCATGCAATAATATTTAGAAAAGCTATTGATAACAATGACATTTTCGCTCAGCGCAAGGGCAGTCGTGGGAGAAATACCATACGTCAGACGGTCATAAATCTCATCGGATATGAATGTCGTCCCATGCGCTGCACAATCATCAATCAATGCCTGCAATTGATCACGCGAAAGCATCGTGCCTGTCGGATTTGCTGGACTGGCCGCCAGCATAGCTTTGATCGGGCTATTCTTTCGAGCTTCCGCCAGCAGCGCAGGCGTTGGCTGATAGCCATCCGCGAGATCTCCCTGCAATGCGACCGGCTCAATATCAATCGAGCGCAGGATATTGCGATAGCTGGGATAGCCGGGGTCCGCGAGCGCGAGACGCTCCCCCGCATTCATAACCGACAGAAAAGACAACAAAAATGCGGCGGATGAGCCTGTGGTAATCACCACCCGATCAGTCGAAACATCGACACCGTGGACGTCCGCATACATCTGCGCGATCCGTTCTCTCAGCGCTCGAAGGCCCAATGCCTCGGTATAACCGAGGGTATTTCCCGAATGCATGGCGTCTATCGCCGCTTTTCGTGCCCCTGCAGGCACAGGCGTTCCGGGCTGTCCGACTTCCAAATGGGCGATATCACGACCGGTGGATTCTTGGGCAACAGCAGCAGCCATCACATCCATCGCAATAAAAGCATCCACCTGACTACGTTCAGACGGATGAAACAGCACTTTAGGACTCACAAAGGGAACCTCGATATTGTGACGAGTGTTAGCTTGCCGAATGGGATATCAACACCGCATACTAAGGTTTCGCAGTATTCAAGGGCTTGTCTAACAAAAATTCGGGCCAAACGAGAGGCATTATGGCAGTTTCTTCGCGGTTTTTTGACGTTTTTCGTTGGGCGGGTCGGTTGATACCTGCGGCAGCCCTTTGCCTCGCTACATCTCATAGCCATGCCCTCTCGTTTGTCCGCGATGCTGAGATTGAAGCGACACTCAAGCGGATGAGCGCACCGATCTTTCGTTCGGCGGGCATGTCACCGAACAGCATTAAAATCTTTTTGGTCCAAGACAAATCGCTGAACGCCTTCGTCGTGGGAAGAAACATGGTGTTCCACACCGGTTTGTTGGAAAAACTTGAAACTCCAGAAGAACTTTTCGGCGTTATCGCTCATGAGACCGGCCATATCGCGGGCGGACATGGAATTCAGCGTCGTGACGCCGCAAGAAACGCCCAAGGCTCCGTCCTCTTGGGCACGATCCTCGGCATAGCGGCAGCGGCGGCAGGTTCTGGCGGCGCTGGAGCCGCGATCTTTGCGGGCAGCCAAACGATTGCCCAGCGGAGCTTACTTAAATACACTCGTGGACAAGAAAGTTCGGCAGATCAAGCGGCTATCGGGTACCTTGAAAGTGTGAATGTCGATCCTGAAGGCATGTTAGATACCCTAGAGCGACTAAAAGCTGTCGAGATTGTCACCATCGGCAATCCTGATCCATATACGTTTACGCATCCTCTCAGCAATCAGCGTATTGCCCTCCTGAGGCAGCGTGTCCGAAATTCACGCGCTCGTGGGGCTAAGCCGAGTGATGAGACCGTTTACTGGCACACAAGAATGCGCGCGAAGCTTAAGGGATTCCTAGATAATCCTGTTCGGGCGCTACAATCTACGCCAGCAACAGATCGCTCAGAGGCGGCAACACTGGTTCGCGCCGTCGCCTACCACCGCGCTCCCGATCTGCCAGCAGCTCTGAGAGAAGTCGATGCATTGCTGCAAGCACGTCCCAATGACGCGTATTACCATGAATTAAGAGGTCAAATCCTATTCGAAAGCGGCGCGGCAGCAGAAGCCGTCCGTTCCTACGAGCGCGCGGTCGCCCTAGCGCCATCTGAACCTTTACTCCTCGTAGCATATGGTCGAGCATTGCTGACACAATCGAATCCAGCGGATACGCAGAAGGCTCGCGACATCCTGCTTGCCGCGACCCGCGAGGAAAAGCTGAATTCGGAAGCGTGGCGCAATCTTTCCCAAGCTGAATCGCGTCTAGGGAATGAACTTGCCGCAACTTTGGCAACCGCTGAGTTTCAAGCGCTGCGCGGATCATTGAAAGCAGCCGAGCGCAACGCGAAGTATGTTCAGGAAAACACACCCACCGGCTCTCCATCTTGGATCCGAGCTGGAGATATTATCGCGGCTGTGGATCGTGCCACTAAAAACCGCTAGAAGACGAATAAAGTGAATACGCGGGTCAACCGCCGTATCGAAATGAGGTAGAGACCATGTTTGATAAAGTTGCCGCCGCGTTCAGCGTCGTGGCCCTAGGTGCCGCCGGATACGCCGTTTTTCAAATCGGCAAGATGACAGGAACGGTCCAGCAAACCGCCGCTGCTGTCGCCGCACAGCAATCATTCAGTGCGGGCGGTGCCGATTCCGCTGCAATCGAAAAATATATGGCAGAAAACCCGATATCGGACAAAGTGATCGAGGCGTATTTGCGCGCCCATCCTGAAGTCGTTGTCGCTTCGCTCGAACAGTTCCAAAGAGATCAGCGGGTCGCTCAGCAACAAGCTCAAGCTCGTGCGGATCTGACACTCGTTTCAGACAACGAAAAAGAGATTTTTGAGGACGGTTATTCCTTTGTCGCGGGCAATCCCGATGGCAACATTACGCTCGTCGAGTTCAGCGATTACAACTGTGGATATTGTAAGCGCGCGCACAACGTCGTCGCTGATTTTATCGAAGCAGACGGCAATATCCGTCTGATCGTGAAGGAATTTCCAATTCTCGGACCGGGATCTACGCTTGCAGCACGGGCGGCCTTGGCCTCTACGATGCAGGACAATGCAAAGAAATACGGTGCGTTTAACGACGCTCTGATGAAGCACCGTGGATCTCACAGCGAAGCGACGGTCATGAAGATCGCGGCAACGATTGGGCTGGATGTTGATCAGCTCGAAGTTGATATGGAATCGCCAGAAATCGACGACATGGTGAAACGAACCTTTGATCTCGCTGAAAAGCTATCCATCAACGGAACGCCTGCATTTATTCTTGGAAATCAGGTCGTTCGTGGCTTCGTCCCTGTCGAAGAACTCACGCGTCTAGCAGAGGCAGCACGGTCTAGCTAAGACTGGCCTCGCTCTGCAACTCATCAGCTTCTCGCCACGGATGTCGCGAGAAGCTATTTGCTGTTTGCAAGAAATACTTTAACACCGCCGCTAGGTAATGTTTCAAGGCGCTGAATTTATGAGCAATGACAAGACAGATGCCGATATCGCCTTCGTGCGCGCACTGGCTGAAATCCTCAACCAGAACGACCTCGGCGAGATTGAGGTGGAACGTGAATTCGGCGAGGGTGACGAACTAAAGGTTCGGTTGACACGCACAGCTCCCGCAGTTGTTCAGACCGCACCAGTTGTGGCTACGACTTCTGCGCCGGTCGCCGCAGCACCGTCCGCCGTTTCCGCCACCACTCCTGCGCCGTTAGAAATTGATGCAGCGACCCCGGACGCCGGCACTGTGCCCTCCCCGATGGTCGGCACCGTCTACCTTGCCCCCGAACCCGGAGCAGCAAACTTCATCAAAGTCGGCGATACCGTCACCAAAGGTCAGACAATCCTGATCATCGAAGCGATGAAGACGATGAACCAAATTCCGGCCCCGCATTCAGGCACAGTAACATCAGTTCTCGTTGATGACGCTGAACCCGTGGAATTCGGTTCGGCCCTAATGACGATCGCCTGATGTTCGACAAAATATTAATCGCAAACAGAGGCGAGATCGCGCTCAGAATACAGCGCGCGTGCCATGAGATGGGCATCACGTCTGTCGCCGCACACTCGACGGCAGACGCGGATGCCATGCATGTTCGACTTGCCGACGAAAGCGTATGCATCGGTCCGCCCAAAGCAAGCGACAGCTATTTGAATATCCCGGCACTCATCACCGCATGTGAGCTGACCGGCGCGCAAGCCGTTCACCCCGGTTACGGGTTCATGTCCGAAAATGCGAACTTCTCGCGTATCGTCAGCGAGCATAATATCGCGTTCATCGGCCCGACCGCCGATCATATCACGATGATGGGCGATAAGATCACTGCCAAGGAAACAATGAAGCGCCTTGGCGTGCCCGTTGTACCCGGCTCGGATGGTGCCATCCGCGAGGATGCGGAGGCGAAGCGCGTTGCGGCGGAAATCGGCTATCCCGTTCTCGTTAAAGCGGCCTCCGGCGGTGGCGGACGTGGCATGAAGGTCGCGGAAACCGAAGCGGACCTGTCGAACGCCCTCTCAACTGCCCGTAGCGAGGCGAAGGCAGGTTTTGGCGACGAAACAGTCTACTTGGAAAAGTACCTCGGCAAACCGCGTCATATCGAAATTCAGATTATGGCCGACAGCCACGGGAACGTTGTCCATCTGGGCGAACGGGACTGTTCGCTACAACGGCGTCACCAGAAGGTTCTCGAAGAAGCCCCTGGTCCTTGCATCACTCACCAAGAGCGGACTGACATTGGGATGCGCTGTGCCAATGCACTGCATGAAATCGGATACCTCGGCGCGGGGACCATCGAGTTTCTTTACGAGAACGGCGAGTTCTATTTTATCGAAATGAACACCCGCCTACAGGTCGAGCACCCCGTTACAGAAATGGTCTATGGTGTTGATCTGGTGCGCGAACAAATTCGTGTCGCCTACGGTGAAAAGCTGTCTTTCAAACAAGAAGACTTAGCTCCCAACGGCCACGCCATCGAGTGTCGCATTAACGCAGAAGACCCACACACATTTGCACCCTCGCCCGGCACGGTGCAACGTTACCACCCGCCCGGTGGTCTTGGCGTTCGGATGGACTCTGGCCTTTACGCAGGGTACCGGATTCCCCCCTATTACGACAGCTTGATTGGCAAGCTGATCGTGCATGGCCGCGACCGTGAGGAATGTGTCGCAAGGCTGCGCCGGGCATTGGCGGAAACGATCATCGACGGAGTCGAAACGACGGTTCCCCTATTCCATGCCCTGCTCGAGTCGCCTGATGTTGTTAATGGTGATTATGATATTCACTGGCTCGAACATTGGCTGAGCACTAAACTTCCGGGCGGATGACCGAGACTCTCGACCTTTCCGCAGAACTTTTGCTCAGCGCCTATGCCGCCGGTATCTTTCCAATGGGCAGCGACAGCGACCCTGACACGCTCTACTGGGTTGACCCGCCAATGCGGGGCATCCTTCCGCTTGATGGGCTGCACATCTCGAAGTCGCTAAAAAAGCGGATTAGACGCGGCGAATACGAGGTCAGGGTAAATCACGACTTCGCCGGAACGATGCAGGATTGCGCTGACCGTTCTGAGACTTGGATCAACGATGTCATCGTTGAGGCCTATACCGACTTGCATCTGCGCGGATTTGCCCACAGCATCGAGACCTGGCAAGATCGCGAACGGGTCGGCGGGCTGTATGGAGTCAGCCTTGGCGCGGGTTTCTTTGGGGAAAGCATGTTCAGCCGCGCCGCTGATGCCAGCAAAGTCGCCCTCGTCTGGCTGGTCGCGCGCCTTCGCGCAGGTGGGTATCAGTTGCTCGATACCCAATTTACGACGGAGCATCTCGAATCGCTCGGCGTGATCGAAATTCCGCGAAAAGCTTACAAAACCAAACTCGCAAACGCGATCGGCACGGCGGCAAAGTTTCACGACCTAGATGAAGCCACGATCCCCGAGGAAATCTTGCGCCTCGCAACCGACGTCTAACGGTCAGTTCGAATCAACGGCGTGAGACAGCATTGCGGCATAAGGCACAATCGTAGCGGCTTCCCTGTGCGTGGCGCGCATGACGATTTTCGGAGCGCTACCTGCTTCGTAAGCTTCCCGCCAACGTGCCGCGCAAAGGCACCAGCGATCTCCCGGTTTCAACCCCGCAAACCCAAATTCAGGCCGGGGCGTGGACAGATCATTGCCGCGTGATTTCGAAAATTCCAGAAACTCCGCCGTCATCAAGGCGCAGACAGTATGCGCCCCCGCATCGGAAACATGAGCTTCACAGCAACCGTTCCGCAAAAATCCGGTCAACGGGTCGAGCGAGCACGGCTCCAACTTCTCTCCCAGAAGGTTGACGGATGGCGCGGTCCCCTCTGGCAGGGTCGTATCCTTTGAGTCGCTCAAACCAAATTCCTCTGTGCAGAAACGTTAGCATTTTAACCCTTCGTCTCTTGGCCTAGAACCTCCGCACGTTCGACACAACGACATTTAATTTTTACGGAGACTTTCATGGCTGACGGAATGTTCGAAAAAGGTTTGGAACAGCGTAAAAACACGCTTGGTGGCGAGTATGTCGAAAAGAACCTCGCCGCCGCAGACGACTTCACCCTACCCTTCCAAAAAGCGATGACTGAATGGTGTTGGGGCTTTGGCTGGGGTGACGACGTGATTCCACCAAAGACCCGCTCCATGATGAATTTAGCCATGCTCGGCGCGCTCAGCCGTCCACATGAATGGGAGATTCACCTGCGCGGCGCGATCAACAACGGTGTTACTAAGGAAGAAATTCGTGCCATCATCCATGTCGTTGGCATCTACGCGGGTGTCCCACTTTCCTTAGAATGTTTCCGCATCGCCCGCCGAGTACTAGAAGAAGAAGGAATGCTGTAACAGCCGCTCCGCTTAGCCACCGGAAACCACGACTCACCCGATTGCACTCTAGACTCTGTCCTCCACCCGCTTTACTCGAATGGGCAATCGGGGAGACTTTCATGACCGTTCACGCAGAGCGTATTCTCATTATCGACTTTGGCAGTCAGGTCACGCAGCTAATTGCACGGCGTGTGCGCGAGGCCGGGGTTTACTGCGAGATTAAACCTTTCAATTCGCTCGGCGAAGGTCTGACCGCACCTGGACTAAAAGGCATTATTCTCTCAGGTGGCCCTGCAAGCGTTGGCGACGAAGGCAGTCCCCGTGCACCGCAACAGGTTTTCGAACTCGGCGTGCCTGTGCTTGGCATCTGTTACGGACAGATGTGCATGGTCACACAGCTCGGCGGGGTCGCAGCAGGAAGCAGCGAACGCGAATTTGGTCGGGCTTTTGTCACGATGAAAGCCGCCTCTCCGTTATTCGTTGGCTTGGCGGCACCGGGCGAAGAGGAAGAAGTCTGGATGTCCCACGGCGATCGCGTGACCGAACTACCAGACGGGTTCGCGGTCATTGGATCTTCGCCCAATGCCCCTTTCGCGGCGTTCGCTCATGAGGATCGAAAATTCTACGGCGTGATGTTCCACCCCGAAGTGGTGCATACGCCCCGCGGAGCAAAACTGCTTAACAACTTCGTGCGCGGCATCGCGGGCTGTTCTGGCGAATGGACGATGGCCGCCTATAAGGACGAAGCAATCGCCGCCATCCAACAACAGGTCGGTCCAGAGGGCCGCGTGATCTGTGGACTGTCCGGCGGCGTAGACAGCTCAGTCGCAGCGGTACTGATCCACGAGGCCATCGGCGAGCGGCTTACTTGCGTCTTCGTCGATACAGGCATGATGCGTCACGGCGAGGCGGACGAAGTCGTCTCCATGTTCCGTGATAACTACAACATCAAGCTGATCCACCAGGATGCGTCCGATCTTTTCATCGACGCACTCGACGGCATCGATGATCCTGAAGTCAAACGCAAGACCATCGGCAAACTCTTCATTGATGTCTTTGACGAGGCCGCAAACAAAAGCGGTGGGGCCGAATTTTTGGCACAAGGCACGCTCTACCCGGATGTGATTGAAAGCGTCAGCGCCACCGGCGGACCAAGTGTCACGATCAAATCGCACCACAATGTTGGCGGTCTGCCAGAACGCATGAATATGCAGCTTGTTGAACCGCTGCGGGCGCTGTTCAAAGATGAGGTCCGCGCGCTGGGGCAAGAATTGGGCTTACCCACGCATTTCGTTGGACGTCATCCGTTCCCTGGCCCCGGCCTCGCGATCCGCATCCCCGGTGCAATTACGCGCGACAAGCTCGACACCTTACGCGCGGCGGATCGAATTTACCTCGATGAGATTAGAAAAGCCGGGCTTTACGATACGATCTGGCAAGCCTTTGCCGTGTTGCTCCCCGTCAAGACGGTCGGCGTGATGGGCGACGGACGGACTTATGATCACGTCTGCGCCCTGCGTGCCGTGACCTCGACCGATGGCATGACGGCGGATTACTACCCCTACCCCCACGACTTTTTAGGCCGCACCGCCAACCGGATCATCAATGAGGTGAACGGTATCAATCGCGTGGTCTATGACATTACGTCAAAACCTCCGGGGACGATTGAATGGGAGTGAGGTTTTCTTCTATTCTGAAAGAAAACCTCACCAAGCCCTTTAAGAAGCGGAGTTACTTGCGCTCACCGCCGTCGTGCCCTGAATTTGCTCACTCTGAGGTTTGCTAAAATCCGCATGAACGGGATCAGGGAAATGATCAAGGCCCGCTCCGGTCGCCACATCGATACCTGCTCCAATCGGACCGCCAAATATCAGATTGCCCCCGACCGCTGCGCCGACGCCCGCCGCTGCAATATCAGAAACGACCTCGATCACACGCTCATCACCACCCGATGTAAACGTTGCAGTAAAATCCCCGCGCCGGGGAAAAATCATCTGGCAGGGCGTCGTGCAGCTTTGCCCTGTCGAGGTGGAAACCACCGCCTCCGCCGGAGATGACGTGAAGCTCACTTCATTCGTTGTACCGCGCGTGATCGACGCGCAGCCAGCGGCAAGCGACAACGCCACAAATGCGAGACCTATCTTAGCGTGCATAAAATCTCCAAATTCACCATTACGAGAAAAATTTCTCGCTAATCCTCCTAAATACAGGTCCGCAAATACCAAAGATTTGGCTTTCATATATTTCGCCTTTCTACCGAGCGTTGCCATTTTGCTGCACAAAGATACTTTGTGATCGGCGCATAATTTTGGAGGGCACTATGACTGCGATGACCGGAAAAACGGTACTCATCACCGGCGCAAGCCGAGGCATAGGCGCCGCGACAGCGCGCGAGTTTGCTTCCGTTGGTGCAAATGTCGTTCTGGCCGCGCGCACGGCTTCCGAGATCGAGGCGCTTGCAGCGGAAATCGGCGGGAAAGCATTGGCAGTGACGTGCGATGTCAGTCGTTATGCTGACGTCGACGGCACGGTGGCAAAAGCCGTCTCACATTTTGGCGGTCTCGATTTTCTCATCAACAACGCAGGCGTGATTGATCCAATTGCGAACTTGGAAAGCTCCGATCCTGACGCATGGGGCAAGGTTATCGATATCAACGTCAAAGGTGTCTACCACGGCCTCCGCGCGGCAATTCCAGTCATGGGCAAGGGAGGCGTCATCGTGAATATCAGCTCAGGCGCCGCGGTTAGCGCACTGGAGGGCTGGAGCCACTATAATTGTTCGAAAGCAGCGGTGCTCAGCCTCACCAAAACCGCCGACAACGAAACACCTGACGAAATCCGCGTTGTCGGCCTCAGTCCCGGCACAGTGGCAACCGAGATGCAAAGCATTATCAAAGACTCCGGCGTGAATGTCGTCAGCCAGTTGGATTGGTCAGTTCACATCACGCCCGAATGGGTTGGAAAAGCGCTCGTTTGGCTGTGCAGCAACGATGCGAATACGTTTCGGGGAGACGATGTTTCGTTGCGCGATGAAGCAATCCGCCAGCGAATTGGCCTCATCTGAATCATTTCGGCATCACATCAGGGCTTTGCGGCGAAATTTTATTCTCTACGCGTCATGTCGGTCTCGACATCGCCTAAATTGGACGTTCCATTATGCCATCGTCAATTCTTAAGAATGGGGTTCACATGACTTCGATGAAAAATGCACTGATCGCCGCTCTCGCTGTTGCACCATTCGCTTTTGGTGCTGCACACGCCAGCGATCCAGACGAATATACGCTGCAACCAATCGGTGTCGGTTCGACATCCACGTCGACAATCATTTACTCGCCGCAAACAACGACGAGCGGCACGGTCATTACGCAGCCGACTACGGGCCAAGACGGCCAATGGACGAATGTCGACATCAACGACTACATCATTCAAGATTCAGGCACGAACAACCAATAAGCTGAAAGGTTTAGGGATTTGACCCTATCGCGTGGTCTGTTGATCAGCATAGGCATCGCCGCCTTAGGTGCGGCGGTGCTTTTCTTCATGGGGCGAGAGGTGATTTGCACCTGTGGCACCATCAAGCTGTGGCATGGCGTGGCTATCAGTTCAGAGAATTCGCAACACCTCTCTGATTGGTACAGCCCTAGCCATCTGTTGCATGGGCTTTTCTTTTACGCATTCTTTTGGCTGGTTCTTCGGAACAGCAGCCTCGGCTTACGCCTCACGCTTGCGACTGTGATCGAAGTCGCATGGGAGATTGCGGAGAATACCAACACGGTGATCGAACGCTATCGCGAAGCCACGATTGCTTTGGATTATTATGGCGATAGCATCCTGAATTCGATGGCAGATGTGACCTTCATGCTCATCGGGTTTTTTCTCGCCTCGCGCCTGCCGGTTTGGGTCAGCATTCTGATTTTCATCGCCGCCGAACTTGTCGTGGGGTACTTTATCCGTGATGGGCTGATCCTCAACGTCATCATGCTAACGGCGCCGCAAGACTGGATTCGCGAGTGGCAGTCGATGGCAACTCAAGGCTAAGGATTTTTCGCATGATCACGGTTCACGGGCGCAACACCTCCAGCAATGTTCAGCCCGTGATGTGGTTGCTCGCCGAGTTGGATTTACCGCACGAGCGTCTGGATGTCGGCGGTGCATTTGGCGGCACTGATACGCCTGAATATCGGTCGATGAATCCAATGGGCCTGATCCCGGCATTGCAAGACGGCGACGTCACCATGTTCGAGAGCCAGGCGATCTTGCGCTATCTCGCGGCTCGATACGGCGAGCAATTCTGGCCGACCGATCCAAATTCTCGCGCCCCAGCCGACCAATGGATGGAATGGACAAAAACCACTGTCGCGCCCGAGGTAGTCTACAAGATATTCTGGCAGCTTATCCGTACCCCAGCAGCGGTGCGAAACAATGCCGCTCTGGACGCAGCCATTGCAGCCACAGACAAGATTATGCGGGTTGCGGAAGCTCAACTCGAAAAGCACGACTGGCTTGCAAGCCCGGAGATGTCGTTGGCTGACTTTAGTTTTGGGGCGCAGCTTTATCGTTATTTCACGCTGCCTTTTGATCGCCCCGACCTGCCCGCGCTTGCGGCTTATTACCAGCGTCTAAACGAACGCCCCGCTTATGCCGAGCATATTATGGTGTCGTATGAACCGCTGAGAGCGCCCGGTGCGTGATCCAATTCACTACATTGAGCGCACCCGCGCTTGGTACGCGGCACTAGGCTTCGAGAAACCTTATATCTGGGCGGACAACCGCGACACGCCAACGCCATTTTGTCCGCTCCCCAAACCGCTGAGCGACTGCCGCGTCGCAATTATCACAACGGCAGCACCCTTTGACCCGAGCAAAGGGGATCAAGGGCCAGGCGCGCTCTATAATGGCTCCGCCAAATTCTTTACATCCTATCGCAGCGACAAGCGAAATGCAGACACACGAATTTCGCACATCGCCTATGACCGGAACCATACCACCGCAGAGGATCAACGCGCTTGGTTGCCAGTTGATGCTCTGGAAAACGCGAGCATCGAGGGCAGCATCGGAACCGCCGGACCATTTTTCTACGGTGCGCCCACCAACCGCAGCCAACGGATCACGCGCGAGACCGATGCCCCCGCTCTGCTCTCAATGTTGCATGAAGATAACGTGGACGCCGCTGTTCTGGTTCCCAACTGTCCAGTTTGCCATCAGACCGTCACTCTGATCGCAAGACATCTCGAAGAAAATAAAATACCAACCGTCATCATGGGTTGCGCGCGCGACATCGTCGAACGCGCCGGGGCACCGCGATTTGTGTTCTCCGACTTTCCGCTCGGCAACAGCGCGGGCAAACCAAATGACCCGCTCTCACAAGCGTCCACACTTTCGCTTGCACTTGCCTTACTCGCAAACGCCGACGAACCTGTCACCGTCGTCAACCCGCAAAGCTGGAGCAACGATCACAGTTGGAAGAACGATTATTCCAATCCAGAAAAGTTTAGCGCCGAAGAACTCGCAGCCCGCCGCGCTGCGTTTGATCGAGAGAAGACGAAGGCAAAGTCTGAAAGTCACCGAATGACGTGATATAGCCC
>CAZJWF010000042.1:0-11229 GCA_964549375.1 uncultured Neomegalonema sp. | reverse complement strand
GCAAAGTCTGAAAGTCACCGAATGACGTGATATAGCCCTACTCACCGCCTCGCGAACCGCGCAGGAAGCTCTCTCAATACGGTTTAGACGGGATAGGAAGCGCGCATGGCCAGCGCATCAGCGACCGATTCATCGCCTGCGCGCCAAAGCTAACCTTTTTTCGCGGCTCGATTACTGTCAACCGACATCGACCAACCATCTGGCACGTACGCCCGGTGGGTATTGAGATCTGTTCAGGGGCACCTCAACAGACGGCGACCCCCCATTCTCCTCAAGGCAGTTGTCACTGCCGGTCATCCAACGCACTAAAACGCCGACCCGTACGTCGTCAAACCGGGTTGCGGAATAGGTGTAAACGTCGGGCGCGGCAGAGCCTCAGCCTCTACATTCGCCCCGACTCCCGCATCAACCACGGGAGGTGTATCTATCTCGCTGGCGAGCGGTGCCAATTCGCTTTCAATGATCTCTGTTGATGGCAGCACAGGCGCATCAAGGGGCGCCTCCTCAATAACTGGAATCGACGGAAGCGCGGCAGCGCCTAAAATCGGCGGCGGCGCGATATCATCTAGATTGGTCGGAACCGCGACTTCGATCTCCAGTGCCTCCGCCCGTTCACCAACGAAAGCAGGCTCGGCGGGCAACGCCGCCGTTTCGACCTGTTCGTCGACAATCGCTGAAAAAGCCGTAGCCGGAGCGTCCAGAGTCGGGATCGGTTCAACAATCGTCTCGGTCGACACAAAATTCGTATCGGGCTCAGATACCGCCAACGGCAACACCGGTTCCTCGATATAGGCAATTGCGGCTTCCTCGACATATGCCGTCGCCGGTTCTCCCGTATTCTCAATAAACGCCGCCGCGGGGACTTCTTGATCGGTCAATGTCAGAGCAGGTTCCTCAAATGCGTAAGTATCAACCGCCACCGCATCTGACTGTTCCACATAAACCGGCGCAATATCATCAGTCGCGCTCACGGAGTCTATCGAGACATATTCAGGCGATAGAGCTATAGTTTCGAGCGGTGCCAAAGCTGGCGCTGGGGTTGCAGGCGCGGCTGGAGCCGGCGTCGGTGCCGCCGAAACGGTTTCTTTGGCCGATGACGTCTCTTCTTTTGGATTTAGCAATCCGAGAATGAATTTCGACGGCTTCACGTCGGAAACCCCAAAATCTCCCGAATTTTGGCATCCCGCTAGAAACGCAATCGCCGTAACACTGCCTAGAAGCCTCATTGCTGTAATCATCCTACAACCCCATTACATTCGAAAACTGATCGGCTTAACTACAATCAAACGCCAGAAATTCCCACCCATCACGACCTTCACAAAACCGAGGCCATTGCGTTTGCCCCAGCCCCCTCACTAGAGTCGCCAAAACATCACCCAGCGAGTTCTCCATGACGATTCACTGCTTTGGTTCAATCAACGTCGATCACATTCATCGCGTTCCCCATTTCCCCAAACCGGGTGAAACGCTTCAGGATCATAGCTACCATGTCGGCTTGGGTGGAAAAGGGGCAAATCAGGCAATCGCTGCCGCCCGCAGTGGTGCGTCCGTGCGATTTATCGGCGGTATTGGCGCAGATGGCGCTTGGACGCTGGAGTCAATCGAAAAAGCGGGCGTGGACACCCGAGGCATTTCGAGACAAAGCGCAGCGACGGGCCATGCGATCATTTATATCGATCCACAAGGCGAAAACAGCATCGTCATTCACGGCGGCGCAAATCAAAGCATCACACATTCAATTATCGACACTAGTCTTGATGCCGCGAAACCCGGCGATTGGTGGTTAACACAAAACGAAACCAACTTAGTCGCTGAGAGCATCATTTCCGCAAAAGCACGAGGTCTCAAGATCGCTTATTCTGCGGCACCCTTTGATTTCGCCGCCACAAAAGAAGTTCTCCCGCATCTCGATTTGCTTGCCGTCAACGAGGGAGAGGCCGCCGCCCTGCGCGATTACCTCGGCGACGATCCAGACGTGCCCACCATGATCACGACTCTCGGCGCGCGAGGCGTCACGATCCGCAGCCGGGGCCAGCAAACGCTGGCTCTGCCCGCCTTTCCCGTCACGCCCACGGATACAACCGGCGCAGGTGACACCTTTATCGGAACGCTGGTCGGCGTCCTCGATCAAGGCCAAGACATTGCCGCCGCCGCGAGAACGGCCAGCGCCGCTGCCGCAATCAGCGTTACGCGCCCCGGCGCATCAGATGCCATCCCCACCGCCGCAGAAGTCACGGCCTTTTTGGAGCGCCACGCATGACCCCCATTCTGCTCGACACTGATCCGGGCATCGACGACGCAATGGCCATCTTCTACGCCATGTCGGACCCCGAAATCGAGTTGGTGGGCATGACGACCGTTTTCGGCAATGTCTTCACCCGCGACGGCACACGCAATGCCCTCGCACTGGCAGAACTGGCCGGGCAAGACATTCCGGTTGCCGAGGGCGCACATATCCCACTCGTCCAAGCCCAGCATCCGCCAGCCGATTTCGTTCACGGCAAACATGGGCTCGGCAACGCCGTACTCCCCGATCCAAGACGCAAGGCTGACAAGCGACCGGCGCATCAGTTCATTGCTGAGACGCTTGCGGCTCGCCCCGGCGAGGTCACGCTGATCGCCGTTGGTCCTCTCACCAACATCGCCCTCGCTCTTCAGCATCACCCTGAAATTACTCAAACCGCAGCAAAGCTGGTCGTGATGGGGGGCGCGGTCCGCACCCCCGGCAATGTTAATGCGTTTGCCGAGGCGAATATCTGGAATGATCCTCACGCCGCCGAAATCGTGTTTGCGGCCAATTGGGATGTTACGCTGGTTGGCCTCGATGTCACCGAACGTATTCAATGCACGCCGGAGGACTTCGCCCCAATGCTCCGCAGCTCCCCGAAATGTGGGGCGCTTATGAACGAAGCCGCCGAATTTTACTTTCAGTTTCACATCGAGTCAAAAGGCCTCAACGCCTGCTTCCTCCACGACCCGTCCGCCATTATCTGCGCGCAGCAACCAGAGTTGTTCCAGATGGTTTCGGCCCCGATCACAATGCGCGTTGAAGGCGAAGAAGCCGGGCGTACTATCGAGGCTCCAGACGCGAAGACGCTGCCGATAAAAATCTGCATCGAACCCGACGCCGACGCCATCCGAGCGCGGTTTTTGAAACATATGTGCTCCGGCGCTTTACCCTAAACGTGCAGATAAAAGTGCCGTTAACGACCGCTTGCCGAAACCGCCTCAATGGGTAAGCTGTTCTGCATCGTTATTCTGCGGGACATCAGATGTTCGACATCGCAACGCTTTCATATACTGACCCGACCTCTCCGGCAGAGTTCGCACGCTCACTCCACGAAACCGGTTTCGCAGTGCTGCGCGACCACCCAATCACGCCAGACCGGATCAGTTCTGCTTATGCCGCGTGGGGGACATTCTTCAACTCAGAAGCTAAACATGATTGGCAACCTAGTACCGGAAACCATGATGGTTTCTTCCCCTTCCGTTCCGAAAATGCGAAGGACAGCGCCGTCAAAGACTTGAAAGAATTCTATCACGTCTTTCCAAAAGGCAAAGTTCCCCCGGAGCTAGAGGAAGAAACCCGCGCGCTACACGCCGATCTCACCGCTGTCGGGGCCACCCTGCTGACATGGCTTCAACAGCATAGTCCGGCGCACGTCACCGAAGGTCTCTCTGAACCCTTGCCAGACATGTTGGCGGGCAGTGACGAGAACCTGCTCCGTATCCTTCACTATCCGAAACTCGACAATGCCCCCGAACCCGGTGCAGTCCGCGCGGCGGCACACGGCGATATCAATCTTATCACCTGCTTGCTCGCTGGTTCAGAGTCAGGTCTGGAGGCGAAGGACACTGCCGGTAACTGGCACGCCGTTCCCTGTGACCCCGGCATGATGGCCATTAACGCGGGTGATATGCTAGAGATGGCCTCTGGTGGATACTACCCTGCGACGGTCCATCAAGTCGTCAATCCACCTGCCGAAAGGAACGTCGCGCGGTTTTCAATGCCAATGTTCCTTCACCCCCGCCCCGAAGTATCTCTCAAACAAGATATGACAGCGGGAGAGTTCCTCACCGAACGCCTACGCGAGATCGGCCTCAAAACCTAAGAAATGTCAAGGAGACTCAAATGCTGAAAACGATTATCGGCGCAGCGACCGCCGCCCTTATGGCCAGCACAGCAATGGCCGCTGATTTCAAGCCAGCAGTCGTTTTCGACATGGGCGGTAAGTTTGACAAGAGCTTTAACGAGGGCGTCTGGAACGGCGTCAAAAAGTTCATCGACGAAACTGGCGCTGAGGTGATGGAATTCGAAGTAACGAATGAAGCTCAGCGCGAACAAGCCATGCGCCGCATGGTTCGCCGGGGTGCAACGGTCGTTCTCGGCGTCGGATTTGCTCAGGCGGATTCCATCAACGCGGTTGCAGCAGACAACCCTGATGTTGACTTTGCCATTATTGACGTGTCGTGGCTGGATCAACCGAACCTACGCCAATACGCCTTTAAGGAACATGAGGGCAGCTATCTGGTTGGTGTGGCGGCTGCGATGGCCTCCGAGTCAGACAAAGTTGGATTTATCGGCGGGATGGACATTCCTCTGATCCGTAAATTCGCGTGCGGTTATGTTCAGGGTGTCAAAGAAACCAACCCAGACGCGACGGTTATAGAGGCCATGACCGGCACCACGCCCAGCGCATGGAACGACCCAACTAAAGGGGCGGAGCTGGCGCAAAGCCAGATGGATCGTGGAGCCGATGTTATTTACCACGCGGCGGGCGGTACGGGTCTCGGCGTCATTCGGGCTGTGGCCGACAAAGACAAGCTCGCCATTGGCGTTGACTCCAACCAGAACGGAATTGCCCCCGGAAATGTCCTCACATCAATGCTCAAGCGCGTTGATGTGGCTGCGTATGACACCCTCAAATCCGCAATGGACGGCAGTTTCGAGTCCGGCGTCAACATCCTCGGTCTGGCAGAGGATGGCGTGGATTGGGCGATTGACGAGAACAATAAATCGCTCGTGACCGCCGCCATGAAAGCCGAAGTCAAGGCGGCTCGCGCGGCGATAATCGCCGGAGACATTGTGGTCCACAATTATGAAACCGACGGCGATTGCCCTGCGAACTTTACCGCACGCGCCTCGGCAAGCACCATGTCAGCCGATGACGTAATATCCGAAATCAAGGCCATCCGTTCTCGGCTCGAAGAACTTGAAGGCATGTTGAAATAAGAACGTGATCTGTTCGCCCCGCAATATCCGTCCGCGGGGCGGCGTTCTCTTGCCGACGACGCATCGCAGGCCATCATGACCGCTCCCGCTGTCCAACTCACCAACATCACAAAGACTTTCGGCCCGGTGGTCGCCAATGACGCAGTTGACCTCACCGTTCCGGCTGGCACGATTCACGGCATCATCGGCGAGAATGGCGCGGGCAAATCGACACTCGTCTCTATTCTCTATGGCTATTATACCGCCGATCACGGAACCATCGCGATCAATGGCGATCCCGCGCCCATCAACAGCAGCGCCGATGCCATCGCACGCGGCATCGGGATGGTGCATCAGCATTTCATGTTGGTTCCGAATTTCACGGTTCTCGAAAACGTCATGCTCGGTTCGGAAGACGGGTTCCTTCTTCGCAAAGGCAAGACCGCAACGCGCAAAGAATTGCAACGCCTCTCCGACGAATACGGCCTCGACGTCGACCCGGACGCCGTGGTCGAAACGCTCCCCGTTGGCCTGCAACAAAGGGTCGAGATCCTCAAGGCCCTGCGGCGCGGCGCCCGCATCCTGATTTTGGATGAACCCACGGGCGTCCTCACCCCTGACGAAACCGACCGCTTCTTTGACATTCTCCGCGGCCTTCGCGCACAAGGCGTCACCGTCCTCCTCATCACCCACAAGCTCCGTGAAATCATGGAGGTCACGGACGGCGTCTCCGTCATGCGGCGCGGAAAAATGATTACCTATCGCCAAACGGCTGCGACAACCCGAGAGGAACTAGCCGAATTGATGGTGGGTCGAAGGGTCGAACTCTCCACCACTCGCGTCTCCGTCGAAGCCGGCCTTATCGCCCTCAACGCCCAAAATCTGTCTTGGCACGACAGTCGCGGCGTCGCTAGGCTCAAAAATGTTAGCTTCCACCTTCGCGCCGGAGAAGTCCTCGGCCTTGCCGGTGTCAGCGGAAATGGCCAATCAGAATTGCTCGACGTTCTCTCCGGGATTGCGGCGGTTCAAGAAGGCACGATCACCGTCGGCGGAAGGGTCATCGCCAAAGACACCCCGGCAACCCCTTCCGACCTTCGCGCCCTTGGCATCGCCCACGTCCCCGAAGACCGCCATCGTCGCGGCCTCGTTCTCCCATTTGAAGCGCGAGAGAACGCCGTCCTCGGCTACCACACCGGCCCCAACACAGGCGCAGGCCGCCTCCTCAGTCCTCGCGCACTCCATACCCATTGCGATGAACTCATGGACCGCTTCGATATTCGCCCGCCTAATCCAAAGCTCAATGCAACAGGTTTTTCAGGCGGCAATCAGCAAAAGCTGGTTATGTCCCGCGAGATCGAAACTGAACCCACGATCATGCTCATTGGCCAGCCCACCCGAGGCGTCGATATCGGCGGTATTTCCTTTATCCATGCGGAGATCATGGCACGCAAAGCAGCGGGCTGCGCGATCCTTCTCGTCTCGGTCGAGCTGGAAGAAATCATGGCGCTCTCGGACCGTATCGCTGTGATGAATGCGGGCGAGATCGTCGGTGAGACCCCGCGCGATACAGCCGACTACCGCCAGATCGGTCTGATGATGGCTGGCGTCGCCAAAGAGGGCGCGGCAAGCACACGCCCCACAGCGCATCACAGAGAACTTTCTCCCGGCGCTCATTCGACAGAGACCACACCATGACCCGCCTGCCTGCTTGGGTTGAATATGGCCTCATTCCATTGATGAACCTAACCCTCGCCTTCGCTATCACGGCTCTCATTGTGATGCTTGTCGGCGAAAACCCCATCGACGCCCTGACTGTCCTCATTAATGGCGCGTTCGTCTATGAGGGATCGCTCGGCTATACGCTTTACTACACAACCAGCTTTGTCTTTACAGGTCTCGCCGTTGCCGTGGCCTTCCACGCGCGCCTCTTTAACATCGGCGGCGAAGGCCAAGCCTATCTCGGCGGCCTCGGCGCGTTACTTGTCGCGCTGGCGCTGCAAGATTGGCTGCCGGGGCTTCTGATGATCCCAATGTGTATCCTCGGTGCGGCCACATTCGGCGCACTCTGGGCACTCATCCCCGGTTGGCTGCAAGCCTATCGAGGAAGTCATATTGTGATTACCACAATCATGTTCAACTTCATCAGTGCGGGAATTATGGTTGGCCTGCTTTCCGGCCCACTGATCCGCGCGGGTCAACCAAACCCGGAAAGCGCCCTTTTCGCCGACAGCGCCCGGATGCCGCTGATGCACGATATATTGGGGAATTGGGGCATCGAGGTCGGACGTTCGCCCTTGAACCTCTCGATCATCCTCGCGGGTCTCGCCTGCCTCGGCGTCTGGCTTCTGATTTGGAGAACCCGGTGGGGCTATGCCTTGCGCGCAATGGGTCA
The DNA here is from genome assembly GCA_964549375.1 of uncultured Neomegalonema sp. Lineage (GTDB taxonomy): Bacteria > Pseudomonadota > Alphaproteobacteria > Rhodobacterales > Rhodobacteraceae > JAHDDY01. The sequence continues at coordinate 3,625 of CAZJWF010000042.1, read as the reverse complement.
AAGCGAACCTGCGGCGCAGTATGCGGGCGTCCCTGTTCCGCGCATGGTCGTCACCGCCATGTGCCTCTCTGGGGCACTGGCCGGGTTGATGGCTGTCAACACTGTGTTGGGTGATCAGGGAAAAGTCACCCTTAACTTCCCCGCAGGGTTTGGTTTCACAGGAATCGCCGTGGCTCTTATGGGCCGCAGTCATCCGGTCGGCATCATTCTCGCTGCCCTCCTATTCGGGGCGCTCTTTCAAGGCGGAACGGAGCTGGACTTCGAGTTCAAGACCATCACCCGCGAGATGGTCTTGTTGATCCAAGGTCTCATCATTCTGTTCTCCGGTGCACTTTCGCTTATGTTCGTCCCGTGGATGGAACGGCGTTTCACCCGAAGGGAGGAACCGTGACCTATCTCGATCTCCTCCAAGTCCTCGATTCAACCCTGCGCCTAGCGACGCCGTTGATCCTCTGTGCAATGGCGGGGTTGGTGTCTGAGCGCGCCGGGATTGTTGACATCGGGCTTGAAGGCAAACTGCTGGGCGGCGCCTTCACCGCCGCTGCCGTCGCGGCTCTCACAGGTTCTGCATGGCTTGGCCTCTTCGCCGCAATCACCTGTTCGGTTGCATTGTCGATGATCCACGGTTTTGCCTGCATCACGCATAAAGGCGAGCAGATCATTTCCGGCATTGCCATCAACATCCTCGCATCCGGCGCAACGGTTGTGGCCAGTGTTGCCCTCTTTCAGCGCGGCGGCCAAACCCCAACGCTGGACCGCGAAGAACGCTTTTCCCCGATCGACTTACCGGGCGCAGAAACCTTCACCGAGATCCCCTATTTCGGGCTGTTCTGGGCAGAGTTGATCTCCGGTCACACGCTCCCAGTTTATCTTGCTTTACTCGCTGTGCCGTTGATTGGGTGGTTACTCTGGCGCACGCGATTTGGCCTGCGCCTGCGTGCAGTCGGCGAAATGCCTGCCGCCGTCGACAGTGCGGGCTTGTCTGTCACTTGGCTCCGCTACCGCGCCCTGATCATCGCGGGCATCCTGTGCGGCATCGCCGGGGCCTTTCTCTCCACCGCGCACGGGGCAGGTTTTGTCCGAGAGATGAGCGCAGGCAAAGGCTACATCGCGCTCGCCGCCATGATCTTCGGCAAGTGGCGTCCTTGGTCCGTCTTGTCCGCCTGCCTATTGTTTGGCTTTTTGGAGGCGGGTGCGAACCGAATGCAGGGAACACCGCTGCCATTCGTCGGAGAAATTCCCATCGAAGTCGTCCTGATCCTCCCCTATGTCGCCACCGTGATTTTGCTGGCGGGGTTCTTTGGCAAAGCCATCCCACCGCGCGCCCTTGGCACCCCGTACCAGAAAGAACGATGATGGATATGGAGACACTAATTCACCGCGCAACGACCGCGCGCTCCAACGCCTACGCCCCCTATTCAGGGTTCGCGGTTGGCGCAGCTATCCTTGACGAACAAGGCGGCGTTCATATCGGCTGCAATGTCGAGAATGCCGCCTATCCCCAAAGTCAATGTGCCGAAGCCACCGCCATCGGGTCCATGATTGCAAGCGGCGGCCAAAAGATTGCAGTGATCGTCATTGCTGGACCAGAAGGCAATCCGCCCTGCACCCCCTGCGGCGGTTGTCGTCAACGTATCCGCGAATTTACGAGCGCAGACACGTCCATCCTCATTACAGCGGGCGGCAAAATCATTGCCGAACACACACTCGCCGACCTTTTGCCAGAGTCGTTCGGGCCGGAAAATCTAGGCTGACATCTCATCCGCCCGCCCACGTCACTTCACGGTAATCCGGCCATCCAGCACCGGTTGATACGGGCTGTTCGCGCTCAGGTAATCCGCGACAACATTCTCCACACTCGGCCCAAAGTCATAGGCGTCTAACGCTTTCTTTTTGAAGATCGCATATCCATCGCCGCCACTTCGCAGAAAATCATTCGAGACGACTCCGTAGAAAGCCGCCGGATCAATCGGTTCATACCCGTCGCCTTTGCGCACCTCTACCTCCGAGATTCGACCTGCATTCGGCGCGACGCTCAGATCAATCGTATAGCGCAACCCGGCAACTTGCGGAAAGCGGCCCTTGCCGTCTTCAATCTGGCTCACCCCTATTTCCAGTGCTGCCACAACATCCGATCCTTTGAGTTGAAACGTTGAGACAACATTTTGAAACGGCAAAACGTTCAACACCTCACCCATCGTGATCTCGCCTGCATCAATAGAGGCCCGCAATCCGCCACCATTATAGATCGACAGATCAATTCCCTGCCCTCTCACCCGCTCCAGCAAAGCCTCGGCGACAAGGTTCCCCATTGAACATTCTTCAGCGCGGCAATTGCTTCGATCTCCACCAATCGGAACAGCGGCAGTGCCCACTTTCTTCTGGCGAATATCCTCAAGCGGCTGCGCCAGCTCAGTGATCCGTTCTTTCAGACTGCTATCTTCGGCAACCTCACCATCAACGAGAATCGGTTCGCCCAGCGCTGAGAGAACCACACCGTCTTCATTAAATTCGACGTCCAATTTTCCGAGGTATTTTCCGTACGCAAAAGCTTGTACGATCGCGGTTTTCCCGCCATCGGGATTCCGAACCCAAGTTGGATACGGCCCTTCCGCCTTTTCGCTTATGTTCGACAGAAACGTGTTCGAGTGTCCGCCGACGATCACGTCAATTCCGTTCACATCAGACGCGACGATTTTATCAATCAGATATCCGGAGTGAGACAGCACAATGATCCGTTTCACTCCAGAGTCAGTCAGCTTCTTCACTTCCCGCGCGACCGCTTCCACCGGGTCGCTAAAAGTCACTGCCTCTCCGGGCGATGAAAGATCCGCTGTGTCTTCCGGGGTCAGGCCGATCAACCCGATTTCCTCGCCGCCGCGCTCAATCACCTTTGAGGGCATGATGACGTTATTGAGCAATCGCTCCTGTGAAATATCGGCGTTCGACATCAGCACCGGAAAATCAACCGCATCTATAAATCCGCGCAGGACTTCCGGCCCGTCATCAAACTCGTGATTGCCGACAGTCATCGCATCATAGCCGAGCGCGTTCATCATCTCTGCGGCAACCTGTCCTTTGTAATAGGTATAAAACAGCGAGCCTTGAAACTGATCACCGCCATCGACCAAAATTGCGTTTTTCGTTTCGGCCCGCGTCGCCCGGATCGCCGTGATCAGACGCGCATACCCGCCAAAGCATTTCCCCGCCTCATTATCTTCGGGCCGACACCCGCTGTTAAATTTATTGATCGGTTCGACGCGGCTATGAAAGTCATTGGTGTGGAGGATCGTCAGCGTTTCAGCAGAAACGGGTGCAGCGAGCGCCAACAAGAATGGCGCAAGGGCGAGGGAACGTCTCATCGGAGTGCCTCCAAATTTCGGAATTAAATCCAAAACTATCGCAGGCAGAAAACCGAGTCCATCGGCACAAAGATCAATCTTTCAAACATGCGGCAATATCCCCCGCGCAAACGCACGAGAGAGAAGAATGTTGAAATTAACAGGGCCGTATCAGGACGTATCCGGCGGCGGGAATTCGTTGCGGGCGATGAATGCGAGTAAGTGCGTTTCCTTCAGAACGTCATCGACCTCATGCTTGGTGCGCTGGCGTTGACCGGGCGCGA
>CAZJWF010000041.1:0-26549 GCA_964549375.1 uncultured Neomegalonema sp. | reverse complement strand
ATGGATATTCGTTCTGTTGCGGCCTGTCGTCGCCGCACAGCAGAGAACTGTTTAGTTTCCAGCTTGGATAATTGTGCCGACATGTTCGGCCCATTGTCTGCCCGCCGCACGTAATCCTGCTTCGTTCAGGTGACATCCGTCTGACCGAAATTCTTGGCCGATGGCATCCGTATCGGGGCCAACATGAACATGCGAATGACTTTTTGCGAGCGTTGCACGCGCCTTCGATAAGGCGAGAACGGCTTTTGTGTCTGCACCGCAGACCGACGAATTTGATAAGATAAATGGGGTGCCGGGTGCAGCCTCATCTGTCATCGCGGCAATCTCGGACAGCAGGGAAAGGTAATCTGCTCCGCCAGTTTCCCGATCCGACTCCCCTTGAAAATAAAGGAATGCCGCGATCTGATAGCCCTTTGCTCTCAATGCGGCTGTTTCCGCGCGCAATCGGGCGGCGTTTGGTGTGCCGGGGGTCCATTCATCGGCGCGGGTGTTTCCGACTGCGACATTGGCCCATAGGATCGGGCGCATTTCGTTGTCTTCTCTGAGCGTTTCGGCAAAGGCTGGCCACGGCGAACCGCCGTCGCTGGTTGCTGAGAACTGCGGGTCGTTGCCGCTAAAGCACCGCTGATTGTAAAAATCGAATACGCCGTCTGGGGCCATCAAGCGGACTGCGCCATGATTGGCGGCATTGCTTTGACCGAAGATCACAAAGGCCAGTGTTTCGGTGGGTTCGGGACAGGCTAATTCTGCTTTAACAGAGACACCACGGTCGCCTGCGCTCAGCGCGCGATCCGCGAGCAATGCACGGTACTGCCATTCCCCAATGCTCCAATGCACGGCATACCCCGCTCCCGCACAAAGCAGCAGGGCGAGGGCAATGCGACTAAACGGTCTTGCAGTCATGATTGGGGCAGTGCTGTTGATCAGGAATTATATGATCAATGGCCCGGCGGACGATGCGAACCAACGGCATCTCCACATGGCGAGCCATCAGAAACGCGAGGGCAAACGAACCTGCCAGTGACATAAAAGTGCCAATGGCAAAGGCACCAAACCCATATTTGCCTTGCGCCGCGATGAGTTGAAAGACGCAATACAATACGGACCCATGCACGAGATAGAGCGAGAAAGATATTTCACCCAGATACGCGAAGAATGGGTGATCCAGCACTCTACCGATCCATTTGGCGCTCGCGAAGCCGATAAAAAACAACGTAATCGACATCATCCCCAGTGCATTCGCGACAAGGTAATGCAAATCGTGGCGATATAGTACGTAAGAGGAAATTAATCCGCAGATCATTAACACTGGCGGCACCCATGACCAGTGCGAGACAATGGCGTGCACTCGGTCCCATTTGAAAGCGACGACAACGCCTAGGAAAAAGACACATCCCGCCAGGCCCTTCAGAAAGTATTCCAGAATATCGGAGCGCCATGACGCAATGCAGGCCATCGAGACAAAAATCAGCAGCAGTGCAATGTCATACCGGCGCAGCATAAGCGCGGCGACGGCAAAGACTAACAGTGAAAATGCGAACTCGACCGGCATGGTCCAAAGGTTCACATTGATCGTGTCGACCTCGCTATAAAGGAAGAAGACACGCGTCGTCAGAAATTCGATCACACGCACTCCATCCCACCCGTCGACATTCCAGCGCGTAATCCATTCCGGCGAAATAAATGGCGTAAGCTGTTCTGAACCTGCAAAGCGCATTGCGAGCAATTGGAGGCAAAAGCACAATAGCCCGATCAGAAAAACGGGGATCATCAGTCGCGGCAACCGATTGACGACATCAATCATCAGGTGCCGCTCCCTCTTTGCGCCGATAAAATACGGGTAAGAGAGGACAAATCCGCTGATTGCGAAAAAGATGAGCACCGCAAAGTGGCCGTTTACGGCAAAACTCCAGAACGGTGCGCTCCAATGGCCCAGCAAATGGCTGCTGTGAGCGGGAAGATAATTTAACAGATGAGCAAAAACGACGGTAACTGCCGCGATTCCCCGTAACGCATCGAATTCATGGAGCCTTTTCATACTGAGAAGTTAGTCGTTTGACCTTTCTAGCGCGTTACTTTGAACGCGCTGAATGAGGTGCAAAGCATGGGGTATTTTGGTTACTTCTCCGTACCGGATTAACGGTCCATCAAGGGAGGGGCGGCGCATACAACCAAGACGACAATCCCTGGCGCGAGCCTTATCGCAAAAGTCGTTTCCTTAATCTGTAAGAGCGGGATAGAGCGACGATAGACACCAGCGCGCTCGGTTTATGGTTAACGAAGATAAATTTTCTAGGGGCGTAGACGATTTAACCCTCAGGAAATTCCAACCCCATCTCCGAATATCTGGCACGGTCTTCTTGCCAGCGTTCATCGACCTTGATTCGAAGGAATAGATGAACCTTGCGTTCCATCATATCGGACAGTTCCTCACGGGCAGCTTGCCCGATCTGCTTCAGCGTTTGGCCGCCTTTGCCCAAGATAATCGGGCGATGGCCTTCCTTCGCAACGATGACAGCTTGATCAATCTTGACGGAGCCGTCTTTGCGTTCTTCCCACGCTTCTGTCTCGACTGTCATTTGATATGGCAGCTCTTGATGAAGCCGCAGCATCAGTTTCTCGCGCGTCACTTCGGCCGCAATCGCCCGCATCGACGCATCACCAAGTTGGTCTTCAGGATAAAGCCAAGGCCCCTCAGGCATCTTGCCTTCCAGCCATTTGGTCATGGGTTCTAGACCGTTTTGGCGCGTCGCGGAGATGAAAAAGACCTCCTCGAACTCGCGCTTCTCTTTGATTTCGGCCGTCAGCGCGAGCAGCGTTTCGCGTTTGACTCTGTCAACCTTGTTGATCACCAGCGCAACTGGCGTATTTGGTTCCATGTGCTTGTCGAGATCATCGAGGATGCGTTGAACCCCTTTGGTCACACCGCGATGTGCTTCAATCAACAACATAACGATATCGGAGTCAGATGCCCCGGCCCATGCCGCAGCGACCATCGCCCGATCCAGCGTGCGCTTAGGCGCAAAAAGCCCCGGCGTATCGACAAACACGATTTGCGATGCATTTTCGTTCAAAACGCCGCGAATACGAAACCGCGTTGTCTGAACCTTATGGGTAACAATCGATAACTTCGCCCCAACCAGCGCATTCAGGAGCGTCGATTTCCCGGCATTCGGTTCTCCGATCAGGGCGACAAAGCCCGCGCGGGTGCTGCTTTCGCTCATTCATCCGCCTTTCGCAAATATTGGCCGCAATCGGCGTAGGGTTTTCCAGCAAAAAATGCCTGAACAACGCGGGGTCCGCAGCGCAATTGATGTGCAACGCCCGTGTCTTCCACATCGCTATCAGTGCCGAACGCAACCGCATGAGCGAGGTCAGGAAAAACAAAATGCGCCATACCACTGAACCGTTTTTTTAGTTCAAGCCCCCACGAAACCGGCGTCAGAGAGTCGACGCCTCCCGACAGGATGAGAACCGGCACGCCTGCTGGCCTTGATGTGCTTGTGGCACTGACGAACCTCGGTTCAACCCGATTGCTTCGATTCCATATCTTGAAAAGCCGCGCAAACGAGCTTTGTTCCTCAAGATCGAAGGGATAGCGAGTGGACCCGGCCTCGGGAGCGGTGTCGTTTCGCTCCGCGCTATCACTGAATGCCCCGTAAAGAAGGGCGAAGTTGTTCTGCGCGTATTCGAAACCTCTCTCCAATTCGGAGGCGACCCAGTTGCCTGTATCGTCGCGTGAATTCTCGAAGGCTTCGATGAATAGAGGAACATAACCCGCGCCGTCTGGATAGGCGGCCAGCGATGACAGGAAGTCCAGCATGTCCTGGCCATCCAGTGACCAAGGCACATCAGGCGGGCCGAGTTTAATTTGCAGCGGTGCGTCGTCGAACTGAGCTGACCAATCCAGCAAATCGTCGAAACGCTCAAGTACGTTTCCGTTACATTGTTTTTCCGCGAAGCAGAGTCGGTCAGCGACGCCCAAGAAACGATCCCTAGCGGCCAGTCGTTCTGTTGTGCCGAGCGCTCCCGGCATCGAAACCGAATCTAGAGCCACAGGGCCGAGCCATGTCGGTTTTCGTGTTAATAGATGCAGCGCGGTTTCCGTCCCGTAAGAGATTGCAAAAATGCCCGCGCGCTCAAACCCAAGGGCATTGACCAGATTGTTGATGTCTTTGGCAAGATGAGGTGCGTCAAATGCCGTCATATCGAGGTTAACGGCATCGCGGCATTCGCGAACCATTTGATCCTCGCGTTCTGGCGAGACGTCTTCATCCCAAAAATCATCCCCGAACTCGCACGTTGGACGTGGTGCGGCGCCTTTGACACCGCGCGGGTTCAGCGTGACGAGTGTCCGGCCCGGAACCAGCTTCAAGATGCTCTCGATGTCAGCGCCTCTATTCACTGGTGCGTCGCCGGGACCGCCGGGAAGATAGATAATCGGAGCCGCCTTTTCGTCTGCATCTTCTGGAAAGATGACGGCGACTAGCGTGCGAAAAGCGATAGCCCTATCCGTCCAACTCATCTCAGAACAGCTTGCGCTGAACCCGGCGGGCACGTCACGTGAACCGAACGGGCATTCGTGATCCGTCAGGGAAACCGGAGTGTCAGCGAAAGCGGGGAAGGCGATACACGAAGCGAGTGCCGTGATGCGACGTATCACGCTTCTTTCTCCAACTTGGCCAAGAGCGTTTCGGCAGCGGCCTGTTGCGCCGCGCGTTTTGAATTGTCGACGCCTTCTGCGCGTTCGCCGGTTTTTAGTGAGACTTCGATCTTGAAGACAGGTTTGTGGTCTGGTCCTTCGCGCGATATCGTCGTGTAGGTGGGTAGCGGCAGGGCACGGCCTTGCGCCCATTCTTGCAGCGCGGTTTTTGCATCAATCGGTGCGGAGGCCTGAGCCTCTAGATGAGGGCACCATGCGTCTAGAATAACGTCTCGTGCGGGCGAAAGCCCTCCATCAAGAAATACAGCAGCGATGACGGCCTCCATCGCATCGGCCAGCATTCCCTGTTTTCGTCGGCCGCCGCTTTGCGATTCCGAGCGCGCCATTTTCAGATATGCACCAAGGTTTACTGACTCGGCCACGGTCGCAAGAGTTTCGCGGCGCACCAGCCCATTTAGGCGGGGGGCCAGCGTTCCTTCGCTTTCATTGGGAAAACGTTCGAGAAGTGCTTGCGCGATAATCAACCCTAGAACGCGATCCCCAAGGAATTCGAGACGTTCGTTCGACACCGCATCGACAGCGCTGGAATGCGTCAGGGCTTCGGTTAGCAGCTTTTGATCATCGAAAGTATATCCGATAGCCCGCTCGAATACGTCGATATCGTCACGCCGCAAGGTCAATTGATGGAATTGAAAATGCGGCTAAAGCGCCATTCCCACGGGAAAAATGGGCTACCTTTGGAGGACAAGAAAATAATTTCTGCCCGTCCGATCAGGTCGGTTTCAGGAATGTAGTGCCCGCCGTCGATGCGACTGTCCGCCGAATTATCTCTGTTATCGCCCATGAAGAAATAATGTCCCTCAGGAACTTCATAGACTTTGGTGTTGTCGCGTGGACCCCGGTTATTGTTCTCGTTCACGGTCAGGTGTGTGACATTGTTCGGTAGGATCTCAACAAATTGCTCTTTGATGCATACCATAACTCCGTCGCGCTTTTGTCGCAGGGTACAAATCTGACGACGCGAGTTTGTATCAACAGGCTCGACAAAGGGATCAACGGCTTCCATCTTAACCGGCGTTCCATTGATCAAGACAACACCGCCTTGAACTTGAATTTTGTCACCGGGTAATCCGATCAGACGCTTGATGTAGTCTTTGTTATCGTCTTTGCGGTTTTTGAAGACAATCACGTCTCCGCGCTTTGGCGGAGTGAACCAGACCCGCCCTTCAAACAGCGGCGGGCTGAACGGAATGGAGTGTTTGGAATATCCGTAAGCGTATTTTGAAACGAACAGATAATCCCCGATCAATAACGTCGGTTTCATTGAACTGGACGGGATGCTGAAAGGTTGAAACAGCAAAACGCGGAAAACCAAAGCGATAATAAGAGCATAGACGATCGTCTTGACGATTTCGCCGAAGCCTTCAGAACTCTCGCCCGTTGATTTGCGCGCCATAGATGGAATCCTATACACCGTCCTGGCGCAGAACGGCCTGACGAGCCGGAATAAGCGTTATTGCTGCGCCAAATGTCAAGCTAACCTACTGCCCCAACCTCGGGAATCGCCTCAATAACGACAAAGGCTTGCGCATAAGGCGCATCATCCGTGATCGTAAGATGTATTCGCGGCGTATACCCCGTAGGGATCATTCCATTTAACCTCTCAGCCGCCCCTCCAATGAGTTCTAGCGTTGGTTGGCCCGTAGGGAGGTTAACGACTCCCATCTCCTTCCACGCCACTCCCATCCGAAGGCCAGTCCCTAATGCCTTTGAGCAAGCCTCTTTTGCGGCCCAGCGTTTCGCGTAACTGGCGGCACGCGCGGCCCGTTTGTCAGAGCGGGTTCGCTCTACCTCGGTGAACACCCGTTTCGTGAAGCGCTCGCCGAACCTTTCGAGCGTCCGCTCAATCCGGCGAATATCAGCCAAATCTGCGCCGATTCCGATAATCACGAGGCATTGCCTAGTGGGCGGGCCTTATCCATGACCGTTCGCATTTGCGCGATTGCATCGGGCAAACTGGTAAAGATCGCCTCGCCGATCAGGAAATGTCCGATATTCAGCTCGACGACTTCACCAATCGCGGCGGCCATTGGTGCCGTTTCGAAGTCGAGGCCGTGCCCGGCGTGAACTTCCAATCCGATCTCGTCGGCGAATCGAGCGGCTTCGGTAATCCGTGCGAGATGTGCATCCCGCGCCGCGAAATCACCGTCAACATGCGCGTCGCACATTGCGCCGGTGTGCAACTCGACAACTGCCGCCCCAATCTTAGCTGAAGACTCGATTTGCGCGGGGTCCGCTTCAATAAACATGGAGACGCGACACCCGGCCTCGCGCAGCGGCGCAATAAAATCGCTCAGCCGGCTTTCGTCCTGCGCGACACCGAGGCCGCCTTCGGTAGTGCGCTCTTCGCGGCGCTCAGGAACAAGGCAGATGGCGTGGGGCTTGTGGCGCAATGCAATCGTTTGCATTTCATCGGTGGCGGCCATCTCAAAATTCAGTGGAACCGAGATATTCGCCATCAGCGCTGCAATGTCTTCATCGCGAATGTGTCGCCGATCTTCGCGCAGGTGAGCCGTAATTCCGTCGGCACCAGCGGTTTGTGCAATCTGAGCAGCGCGAACCGGAGAGGGTACGTTTCCTCCACGCGCGTTCCTGATCGTTGCGACGTGATCAATGTTGACGCCAAGGCGCAAAGGGCGGGCAGTCATCGGGGTTTGCTCCTGCTAGGAAACCGAGGCTTTTTTACCCGAATTCACCTTTTTCGCACCATCCGAATTCTTCTTCAGGGCGAGTTTTTCGCGCCGTCGGTTTTGATAGGCTGCGATGGCGGGTCGAAAGAGGAAATAGCATATTGTCGCGACAATCAGCCCGCTGAACACCCCGCCTGCGAAGTACGGGATCATGACCTGATCCCAGAAATCGTGGAATCGTACTTTGGTGACCGCCCAAGACACGGCATTGTCGACGTGAAAGCCCAGCGAACTTAACAAAGCGTTCCACAGTAAGGCGGCGACGTCGCCAAACGCCGATAAAACTCCCTCGCCATCTACATTTTGCCCACTGCCGCCCATCAAAAACCGGCCAACCCCGATCGACGCTGTGGCGATAAACGGGAATGTCAGAGGATTGCCGACGATTGTTCCGAACAGGCCCGCAACAACGTTAGCTCGTAGAATCCATGCAAAGAACGCGGCGACGAAAAAATGTAGTCCAAACAATGGTGTAAATGATGCAAGCGCACCGCATGCAAAGCCCAAAGCGATTTTTTCAGGTGTATCTCTGATCCGTTGAACGCGGCGGCCAATATACTTCCAGCCCCGCGTATACCCGCGTTTTGGCAAGACGAATGCCACGAAGCGACGCCATAACGTCCTCGGGTCTCGTCTCTTGAAAACCATTGCGGTCCTCCAAAACGCCTCCGCAGGCGGAGACGGAACTTTACGATTTTGCTGCCTGAAGGCCGCGGCTTCCGGGCTTTATTGCCGGAATCGCATCCAACTCTGGCGGCAGTGCGTCTTCAGTATACGTTGGAACAGTTAATGATACGAGTGAGACCAAGGGAGGGCCAATTTGTGCGGTTCCTGCGCTCCGATCGACGAGGCAAGCGCCGCCGATAACATTTCCTCCATGCGCGGCGATTGCGTCGATGCACTCACGCGAGGAAAGGCCGGTGGTCACAACATCCTCAACCATCAGGCACCGTGCGCCTTTTGGAATGTCAAAACCGCGCCGGAAGGTAAACGAACCCTCAACACGCTCGGCGAAGATCGACGGAAGGTTGAGTTGCCGCGACATTTCGTACCCGACGATGACACCGCCCATTGCCGGAGAAACACAAAGGTCAAACGCATTTTTACCGAATTGCGTGAGAATTTTTTTGGCAAGCGCCCCACATAACCGATCTGCGCGAGCCGGGTCCATCAGCACGCGCGCGCATTGCAGGTAAGCGGGGCTGCGAAGGCCCGAAGATAAAATGAAATGACCTTCCAAAAGTGCATCTGCGGCGCGAAATTCCGCGAGCGCTTCGTCCTGTGTCATTGGCTTGCCCCTGCGTCCGTCAAAATCATTCTGTCCCGATAATACGGTCCACTTGATCGACCCGAGGCTGATTGTCCAGTGTCTTGAGGATTTTGTGAAGATGGCGCGCGTCGCGGACCTCTAAATCCAGCCGAACGCGCCAGTAGCTATGCTCGCGCTCGACGAGGGAAAGGTTGACGATATTCGCGTCCAGTGCTCCGACACTCGTGCATACCGAACCCAGCGCGCCCGGCTCGTTTGCCAGAACGAGGGACAGAGAAATCGCATACTCTGCGTGACTGTCCGCGTTCTCGCCCCAGAACATATCCAGCCATTTATGGGCGTTTTCCTCGTCGTTCATTAACTCGGGGCAGTCAATTCGATGCAAAACCGCGCCGCCGTCTTTCATATCGACGACGCCCACAATGCGTTCGAAAGGAATAGGCGTGCAGACCGAGCAAAACCGGTGGGCTGGACTACGTTCTGCACCGCGAACCATCACGACAGGCTCTTCACTTCGTGCAATTTCGAGGCTGGCGTCCCGTGCAGGATTGGCGGCTTCGAATACAGCCTCCGGCGTTATCAGCGATTCCCCAACTGCGGCGAACAGGCCATGCGGATGGCTCAGGTCAAGCACCGCCACTGCACGATCTAAATCTTCTTGGCGGAGCTCGTAGCCTTCTTTGGTAAAGTTGCGCCGTAACAGCTGTTCTCCAAAGCGGGCCAACTCGCCCCGTTCCCGCTCTTTTACGGCACGCCTGATCGAAGATTTGGCGCGTCCCGTGACGACCATCTCTTCCCAGCTTTCCAAGGGGTGCTGACCATCAGAGCGAAGTAACTGAATGGTTTGGCCGTTCCGCAGCGGTTTCCACAGCGGCGCTTGATGTCCGTCAATCCTCGCACCAACGCAGGAGTTGCCGAGTTCAGTGTGCACCGCGTAGGCAAAGTCGAGGACGGTTGCGCCGCGCGGTAATGATTTAACGTCTCCGAGCGGCGTAAAACAGAACACCTGATCGTGGTACATCTCCATCTTAACGTGTTCGAGGAACTCGGTTGGCGGCGCGCCTTGCTCCAGCTTTTGCAGAACATCTTTCAACCATAGCGTCGGCCCAACGGCGTAGGGGTTTGAGGCGCGTTCTCCATCTCGATAGGACCAGTGTGCGGCAACGCCGCCCTCGGCGGCCTCGTGCATGTCGCGGGTTCGGATTTGCACTTCGATGCGCCAACCGCTCCGATTGATGACGGTCGTATGGATTGACGAGTACCCATTCCCCTTGGGGTTTGAGATATAGTCCTTAAAGCGTCCCGGCACCGCGACCCACCGCTGGTGGATGACACCGAGCGCAGAATAACATTCCGCAATCGTATCGGTGACGATGCGAAAACCGGCGAGGTCAGACAAGTTCTCGAATCCGACCTTTTCGCGCTCCATCTTACGCCAAATCGAGTAGGGCCGTTTTTGCCGTCCTTCAACGGTGGCTTCAATCCCGACTTTCGAGAGGATTGAGCGTAATTCTTCCTCGATATTCGACAGAACAATTTCGCCGTGTTCTTTGCGTAGCCGTGCAAAGCGCCGCAGGACCGAGGTTCTCGCGCCCGGCACGAGCGTCCGCATAGCAAGGTCTTCCAATTCCTCGCGCATGGCCTGCATCCCCATGCGTCCGGCAAGCGGTGCGTAGACCTCCATCGTTTCACGGGCGATCCGCTCACGGCGTTCGTCTGATAGGTTGCCGAGCGTCCGCATATTGTGCAGCCGGTCCGCTAACTTTACCAGGAGGACCCGTGCGTCCTGAGCAACGGCCAGAATGAGCTTTCTGAAATTCTCCGCCTGAGCCTGTTCGCGGGTATTAAGCACCTGATCTCGGCGTTCGATTTCACTGAGTTTTGTAACGCCAGCAACCAGTTCGGCAATCTCGTCGCCGAATTGATCGGCAAGTGTCGCCTTCGTCGCGTCTGTATCTTCGACCACGTCATGCAACAGCGCGGTGGCAATGGTGGCATCGTCTAGCCTTAGATCCGCTAGTAAGTTCGCCACAGCGACGGGATGAATGAAGTAAGGTTCGCCATTTGCCCGTTTCTGTGGGGCGTGAGCGGCTTCACCAAATAAAAATGCCCGCTCCAACATTGCGCCGTCGCGCTGAGGGTTGTAGCGGGCCGTTTTTTCTAACAGGTCTTCGAGTTCGCGTGCGAATACGCGCGGCGCAGCATGTGCCGCGCCTGATTGCGGCAGAGTTCCCTCCGCCGCCCCCGGCATTAACGAGGCGGGCTTTCGGCTTGCAGAGCACGGATCAGCTCTTCTTCCGAAAGGTCTTCTTCGGCGGGATCTTCTTCGCCCATGAGGGCAGCCATGTTGTCATCTTCTGGCTCATCGACCTCAACCTGCTTCTGCAGCGCTGAAATGGCCTCTTCGCGCAGGTCTTCTGGTTTGATCGCCGTTTCCGCAATCTCTCTCAGTGCGACCACTGGATTTTTGTCGTTGTCACGATCCACCAGCAGTTCAGAGCCAGTCGAAATCAGGCGCGCACGGTGTCCCGCGAGCATGACAACCTCAAAGCGGTTTGGAATTTTATCGACGCAGTCTTCTACGGTAACGCGAGCCATAGCCGCTCCTTTAACTTGGGGAACCGCGAACTAAACGAATACGGGCACCGCGTCAAGATAACGGTGCCCGGTTAAAAGTCTAGTTTACATGCTACTCAGGGTGCTTAACGCGGCCCCAAATGCGCTGTTTGACCAGATAGAGCAGCACAGCGAAGATGATCAGGAATAAGATATTCCGCACCCCAGCCTGCTTGCGCTCGATCATTGTTGGTTCCGCAGCCCACATCAGGAATTGCGAAATATCTTCAGCTTGGTTCTCTACTGAGGCTTCACGACCATCGGCATATTCTACGTCGTCGCCATAAAGCGGCGGTGCCATGCTGATCCAGCCACCGGGGAAGGCCGTATTTTCATACAGCGTGGAACCGGCGATTTCCTTCTCTTCGCCCGTATATCCGGTGAGAATGGAGTAAATATGGACCGCACCATCCGCACGCGCTTTGGCGAGCAGCGACATATCAGGTGCGCCTTGGTCCTTTACTGCGGGGAAGTAGTCGTAGGTTTTTGCGGGGATCAATTCGCCGCTTTCATCTTCGACCTCATAACCGGCCTCGGCGATGAATGCCTTAACTTGATCTTCGCTCAGGCCGGGGCCGTTTTCGTCAGCAAGCGTGCGAAAAGCGACGAACTTCATGCCGTGACAGCCACTGCAAACGGTTTGATAGACTTGCAGGCCGCGCTGCAAGGCACCTCGGTCATAGACGCCGAATGGACCTTGAAACGAGAAATCAATGTCCGCGTGTTTGACATCACCGCCGGCAGCGAGTGCGCCCGTGGCCATCGTCGCTGCGATGGCCAGAGAGGCGAGGGTGGATTTGATCAATTTCATAGTTTCCGTTCCCTCAATCACTCTGCAGGTTGAAGCGCAGCGGCTTCACCGTCGGAAGATTTAATGCCGTGTGTCTCATTGAAGTCTGCCTCGACCGTTTCGGGCCTCGCCAGTGGTTTTTCGATGAGTCCGACTATCGGCAGTACCAACAAGAAATGGGCAAACCAATAAATCGTACCGATCAGTGACAGCGTTGGCACGATGCCTTCGGCGGGTTGCGAGCCACACCACATCAGCAGGAAGAAATCGAACACAAGTACAATGAACCACCAACGGTAGATTGGACGATAGCTCGTCGAGCGAACGCGGGATGTATCTAGCCACGGCACAAGTGCAAGAACAGCAATCGCACCAAACATCGCAATCACACCGCCCAATTGGGCTGGGATGATCCACAAGAAATCAAACGTGATCGCCCGAAGGATCGCGTAGAACGGCAAGAAGTACCACTCCGGCACGATATGCGCCGGCGTTACCAGTGGATTTGCCTCGATGTAATTGTCCGGGTGTCCAAGGTAGTTCGGGGCAAAGAATGTGAATGCCACGAAGATAATCAGGAAAAGGACAATCGCGTAGAGGTCTTTGATCGCGATGAACGGAGTGAAAGGAACAGTGTCTTTCTTCACGTTCTCAATGCTGTCTTTGCGAATTTCGACGCCGGATGGGTTCGTATTCCCAACGTGGTGCAGCGCCCAAATGTGCAGCACGGTCAGACCAGCAATCACGAACGGCAACAAATAGTGCAGCGAGAACATCCGGTTCAGCGTTGCTTCGCCAACATTTGGACCGCCCCACAACCACGTCGTCAGGCTATCGCCGACCAATGGGATCGCGCCAAAGAGCGAGGTAATCACTTTCGCACCCCAAAAGCTCATCTGCCCCCAAGGAAGCACATAGCCCATGAATGCCGTCGCCATCATCACGACGTAAATCAGGACCCCGATGATCCACAGCAGTTCGCGCGGAGCCTTGTAAGAGCCGTAGTAGAGGCCCCGGAAAATGTGCGCGTAAACGGCAATGAAGAAGAACGATGCGCCATTCGCATGCGCGTAGCGCAATAGCCAACCACCATTCACATCGCGCATGATATGTTCGACGGAACGGAACGAAGCTTCGTCGCCAACCTGATAGTGCATCGATAGAACAATGCCAGTCACGATCTGGATGACGAGGAAGAGAACCAAAATACCGCCAAAAACGTAGGCGTAGTTCAGGTTCTTCGGCGTCGGAAAGTTCTGGAGGTGCGAAATAAGGCCACCAATCGGCAGACGCTCTTCCAGCCAGCTTGCGGCACCGGGTTTCGGCTCATAGTGATCTTGAGGGATGTTTCCCATCGGTTTTCTCCCCTTACCCGAGCTTCAGCGTGTTTTCATCGATGAAACCGGCGACAGGAATCGGCAGGTTAGTTGGTGCCGGTCCCTTACGAATACGTCCTGCGGTATCATAGTGCGATCCGTGGCAGGGGCAGAACCAGCCACCAAAATCACCCGCCTCACCGACGGGCACACAGCCAAGGTGCGTACATACGCCGCTCATGACCAGAAAATCGCGCTCTGGGTCAACCAAACGGTCGGCAAGTGTCGCCGGACCATCGGGGTGTTTCGGGTTCTGCGCGCTTTGGTCTTTAAGATCGCCGAGCGGTGTTTCCTGTGCGGCGGTCATTTCCTCAGGCGTCAGACGACGGATGAAGACCGGTGATTTCAGGAAGGTTACGGTGATCTGCTGACCAACTTCGATTTCGCTGACATCGACATCAATGGATGAAAGTGCCCGCTCAGAGGCACTTGGGTTCATCTGATCGATCAGTGGCCAGATAGTCGCGCCAAGGCCAACGACGCCCATAGCTCCTGTTGCCAAAAACAAAACGTCCCTGCGGTCCGGTTCCGTTCCGTCGCCCGTCACATGCTTATGCGCCACGATTGGCTCCTCAACTAAGCGATTTCACCGCCGCGAAGCGGTCCTAAATTTCAGGGGTGTTATAGTCAGGTTATCCGTCGCGTCCAGATGGCAAAATCGCCAAATTGAGCGTTGCGACAATACAGCGTCAAATCCGCCGCTTCAAAACTCAACAGGAAGGTGATGTTTGTCACATCTAAGTACCTCCTGTTCGCATAGCTTCTGCATGAGAGAATTCAGGAGTACTCGCATGATTGATGGGTTGATTCATGACCTGCGCGTTTTGCCTCAAGATGAGGATGAAGCAGAAATTCGTCGACTTTTTAGTGAGTTAAGGGGTGAAGTTTCTGATCTGGAACCTCAGGTGGAGGCCAATTTGCGCGAATGTGCAACGATGGCTTTGTACCACGGGCGTCGAATGAATTTGGCGACAAACGATGCGTTTGATGCGCTTGCGGCCATATGCCTTGTTCTGGGCAGTCGCCGGACGGCATTTTTTGAGAATGTTTTTCTCAATCGAATGATTACCAATCGTAATTTAACGGCGCGCGAAAAATTAAATCGAGTCGTCGAGATCGTTATCGGAACGATTCCGCGACCCCAGAAGGTGGGAGCAAACGAGAATCCGGAGCGTCAGATCGTTTAAGTCACCCGGCGAGGGCATGCTGTATTCTCGACTTCTCCTAATGACCGAGCAGATCCGCGATGGTTTCAGCGTGGATCGAAGCTTACTTTGGCTTTGCACGCCGCATAGCTTCCGCCAAACTGCCCTCGTCATCTTCCGCGAGGCCATTGATCACACCGTCGATGTCCGCAGCGGGTCGATTTTGACTCAGCTTTGCCTTTGCGACCAACTCGGTCACGATCATCCGAAAGGCAACGATACCGCGCATCATCCCTTCGGTAAAAGATGCGGGGGCATCGGCCACACGCCACTGTTCGGCTCGCGGCTGCTCCATCAAATCTGTCAACGTATCAATCGCCTCGCGACTGTCGGCACCAGGATCTAGAATCTCTGGAATGCCGCGCGCATGAACGGTTACGTAATTCCAAGTGGGAACAACTTTGCCGGTTTCTTGTTTGGTCGCGTACCAACTCGGTGAAATATACCCCTGTGGCCCCGTAAATACGGCGAGGGCCGGGGTGTTTCCGTGCAACATCTTCCAATGAGGATTTGCGCGGGCGAAATGTCCGTAAAGCACCAAAGCGCCATCTTCGTCATGCGCGACGAGCGGTAAGTGGCTAACCTCTGGACCGTTAGATCCATTCGTTGAAAAAATTGCCAGAGGATGCGCCGCGATGACTTCACGGATGGCCAGTTCATCATCAAGGACAAAGTGTTCAGGTGTGTACATCGCGCCCTATACCCCTCGATTATGAGAAGGGATGGTTCGCGTCAGCCTTCTCGCCCGTACCGGTGAAGCTCAACACCTTCAGTCTTAAACCAGTCAGTCCAGCTTTCGTAGTCTGGAACGAGGCGCTCGACTAATTCCCAAAATCTGGGTCCATGATTCATCTGGCGTAGATGCGCGACTTCGTGAGCAGCCAGATAGTTCAGCGCACCTTCAGGGGCCAAAATCACCCGCCAACTGTAGGATAACGTACCCGTGGAGGAGCAAGAGCCCCAGCGGGTCTGCGTGTCTCGGATCGTGATTCTTTTATAACTGGTATTCAGTTCTTCAGCATGGGCCTGAGAGCGCTCGACCAAGGCCGCCCGCGCCTGACGTTTTAGCCAGCGGTCCAACATTCCCGGCAACATTTCAGGGTCACACCCAACACGAATGACACCGCGTTCAAGCTCCACTCGCCGCCGTTTACCCGGAACAACGCGATGATAGCGCCCCTGATACGGCAGCATCATCCCAAATTCGTAAGGAATCGCTTGTGGAGCAGCTTCGATACGGGCTTCCAGCCATTCGCGGTTGGCTTCGGCAAAGCGGACGGCGTCATCTAGCCTAAACCGGGTCGGTAGAGTCAACCCGATCGCGCCCGTCGCCCGGCTCACGCTCAACGTCACCCGTTTAGCGGTTCGGCGTCTGCGAACCGTGATGGGAGCGTCGATGCCTTCGATGTTCAGGCTGGTGACGGGCTGCATAACTTACCCTCGGTGGTTCTCTATAAATTTTGCGACTTTAGGCTGAATAACGTTGCGCCAGCGGCCTCCGTTAAACGTCCCATAATGACCTACGTAAGGATTTGTGTATTCCAATTTCATGCCGTCTGGCAGGTGATCACAAAGGGCATGGGCCGCATGGGTCTGTCCTGTTCCAGTAATGTCATCTTTCCCGCCCTCAATGGTCATCAAGGCGATGTCCGAGATCGCAGAAGGGTTCACCCGGCGTCCTTTGACTGTAAACTCGCCTTTTGGCAGCAAGTGACGTTGGAAAACAGCGTCGATGGTTTGCAGGTAGAATTCCGCGGTCAGGTCCATCACCGCGAGATATTCGTCGTAAAACTTACGATGCGCGGCTTCCGCATCATCATCGCCTTTGACCAGATTCTCGAACTGGCTGAACGCCGCTGTCATATGACGATCCATGTTCATCGACATAAAACCGGTCAACTGTAAGAATCCGGGATAAACCCGGCGCATCGCTCCGGCATGAGGCATGGGCACCAGCGCGATCATATTCGCCTCAAACCAAGCCAGTGAGCGCTGTTCCGCTAGTTTCGTCGGTTCGGTCGGACTTATGCGGGTGTCAATCGGACTGCCGGTCAAAATCAAGGATTTAGGGCGGCAAGGATCGTTGTCTTCGGCCATCAACGCTGCAGCGGCGAGCGCGGGAACACCTGGCTGGCAAACTCCCATCACATGGGTATCAGGACCAAGTTCTTGCAAAAATTCAATGAGATACTGGACATAATCTTCCAGATCAAAAGCCCCGTCGATGACAGGTACATTCCGCGCATCGCGCCAGTCGGTGATGTAGACATCGTGTCCCGGCAGCATTGCTGTGACCGTACCACGTAATAAAGTCGCGTAGTGCCCCGACATGGGCGCGATCAAAAGAATCTTCGGATCTTTGCCCTCTTCAACACCGTTCCCGAATCGACGGAACCGCTTGAGACGGGCAAAAGGCTTTTCCATCACGATTTCCTCTCGGATCGCACATGGATTGCCGTTGATGTCGATCAAATCGATTCCGAAATCAGGTCTGCCGTACCGGGCCGTCGCGCTGTCGAACATCTCGAAGGCTGCCGCCGTCGTCCGGGCGCCATACGAATCTGCCCACGGATTGCGAGGATCACGCAAGGTATCTGCGCTCATCTTGGCGAATTGCCGCCAAGGTGTGATCGCCGCGTGAGTCCATTCGTAGGCGTGATACAACATAGATGGTCTACTTTCGTTCGCGGCATCCGCCACTTTCTATCCGTAGGCTGCACTGTTTCACCTAAGGTTTGCAATGATTTCGGTGATGACAATTTGTGCGGTGATATTGCACTGCAACATGACGGGTGGCCACCGGAAGTCAAGACGGCTTTGACACAATGCAAAACCTGTGGCATTCCGCAGCGCTCCACCGGATATTGAGGACTTTTTCCATGGTCAAACCCGAATGGGGTGTCAAACGGATGTGTATGAGCTGCAACGTGCGGTTCTACGATCTGCATAAAGACCCGATCATCTGCCCCGCTTGTGAGACCGTTCTCGACTTGGCGGCCATGAACAAACCGAAACGTGGAACCAAGGCTGCAACGGCCAAAAAAGCTGCTGAGAAAAAACCGGTGGCGGTTGTTGAAGATGACGATCCGTTGGTGGAACTGGAAGTCCCCGACGAGGATGCCGAGGTCGATGAAGAGGACGATACCACAGTTCTCTCGATGGACGACGATGACGGTGCCTCCCCCGCCCCGGTTGTTGCCAAAGGGAAGGGCGCGTCAGATGACGAGTCCGATGCGTCTGATTTCGTCGCTGAGGGCGACTTGCTCGACGACACCGACGACGAGGAAGATGACGACGACGATGAGGGCGTCTCAACCGGCAAAAAGAAAAAGAAAGCCATCATTGACGATGATGATGACGAAGACGAAGATGACGACGAGGATGAAGATTAATTTTTTGACGCTCGTCGCGTAATTTACCTCCGCTCCGCAAGTTGGGGCGGAGGTTACAAAGCTCAAAGCGACTTAATCGACCGCTTTTGAGTTGATTTTGAAAGTCTGCCCGCATAGACGGTAGCGACTTGATGGGGCCTTAGCTCAGCTGGGAGAGCGCCTGCATGGCATGCAGGAGGTCAGCGGTTCGATCCCGCTAGGCTCCACCAAATTTCCATTTATCTCAGCGCAGGATCAAACGTTGGGGCGAGAGCGCCTTTTCCGACTTGAGCCTTGATGTAGCTCAGCCAATGCGCGGGCTGTGACAGCGAAGATCACAATCATGCCTCCAATAATGGTCAAGCGCGTTGGCGTCTCACCGACGCCGAGCCAGACCCAAACCGGACCGAGGGCGAACTCTAAAAGCATAAACAGTGTCAGTTCTGCCGCGACCAGATGCCGGGATGCGAAAATGAACATTGCATTCCCAACGCCGGATAAGACGCCGCCCCACAAAAAGCAGAGCAGTACGTCCTTTACCGAAATACCGAGATCGTCCCAACGCATCAGCAAGGCTAAACAAAAAATAATTGCGCTCGATACCAGCAACGAGGGCAGCATATCGACTTGTCTGTTTGACCTTACGATGACAGCAAACGAGGCGAACGCGAGAGCCGTGGTCAGGGCCATCAGGTTTCCAAACACCGAGCCAATGGAAATCCCTTCCGCCACCATTAGGCAGATCCCGACGGCGGCAAAGCACATGGTAATCAACGTTGCTCGCCGCAGGTTTTCACGTAGAAAAAGCCACGCCAGACCCGCCGTGAAAAACGGTATCGCGCTCAACACGAACAGGGTATTCGCGACCGTCGTATGTTCTAAAGCTTGCAGGAAAGAGATTCCGGCTACTGAGAGAAAAGCGCCGCCTAAAAGGCCGGGAGGCCCGATGTTCCAAATCTTTGGACCTGCGAGCCTACGATAGCGATAGAGCAGAATAATGCTCACGACGATGCCAAGCGAGATCGACCGGTAGAAGTTGATCTGCCACGGATCGGCGTCATCCATGTTGCGAACGATCAACCCGCCAAAGCTGATGCCGACCGAGCTAATCACCATTAAAATCATCGCGAGACTGCGACGCGACGGCTCTTCCGAAAATTCGGCCTGATCCGCCATGCTCGCCTCCGCTACAAAACTATCTCAAGCAAAAGCTTTTACGACGCCTCGGCGCAACTCATTTCCTAGAACCGAACGATCGCCAACGCGTGAGGCTTGTTCAACCGTTACAAATTCGCCGGGTCACTTGCGCGTCCTACCATGCCGAACAGATCGCGTGGGTCATCGGGATCCGCGAGCATATCGAGGTCGATATAGAAGGGCGTCCCTTGAATGTTTCGGTGAACATATCGCAAGGCGCTAAAATCTTCGATGGCAAACCCGACACTGTCGAACAGAGTAATTTGGTTTGCACTTGAACGACCCTCGGCAGTACCGGTGATCACCTGCCACAGCTCGGTGACTGGGTGATCTTCTGCAAGTTGCTGAATTTCGCCTTCGACCCGCGTTTGCGGCGGATACTCAACGAAGATGTCCGAGCGCAACAAAATATCGTGGTGAAGTTCGGTCTTACCGGGACAGTCTCCCCCGATAGCATTGATGTGCACACCGCTGCCAACCATGTTGTCAGTAAGAATGGTAGCATTCTGTTTGTCTGCGGTGCAGGTCGTGATGATTTGAGCGCCCTCCATCGCCTCTTCACTGCTCTTGCACTCAATGATCGTGAGGTCAGAGTTCTGTAGGTTGCGAACACATTTCTCGGTTGCCGCTGGATCAATGTCAAAGAGACGAATGGTGTCGATCCCACAAATTGCTTTGAACGCAGTACATTGGAATTCCGACTGCGCGCCATTGCCGATCATCGCCATAGTCGTTGCCCCTTTCGGCGCAAGGTGTCGCGCGGCCATCGCGGAGCTTGCCGCTGTGCGCAAGGCTGTCAGAATGGTCATCTCGCTCAACAGTTTCGGATAGCCGCTTTCGACATCCGCCAGCAGACCAAAGGCAGTAACAGTTTGAAGCCCCTCCTTCGTGTTCTTTGGATGTCCATTCACATATTTGAACCCGTACATCTCACCGTCTGATGTCGGCATAAGCTCTATGACGCCCACATCGGAATGCGAAGCAACGCGCGGCGTCTTGTCGAAAAGCTCCCAACGTTTAAAATCCGACTCCACTTCGTCGGCTAAATCGATCAAGATTTTTTCCAGACCGATATGGTGAATGAATTTCATCATATGATCGACTGATACGAACGGGACCATCGCGAGAGAAGACGGATGACTGGCCATTTAGCGTTCCTGATTCACATTGATTTTTGGGAGTAGCGCGGACTGAGGTGCACGCCGGCGATCATGCAGCGAACCGAGCCGCCAGCATGCTCGATAGTCGGGATATCGATCGGTAAGATTTCAATCAGATTTTCAAGCGTTTTGATCTGATCTGCCTGAAGTGAGGCCAGCGCCCGCGCAGAGATGACGAGAATTCTCCCCGTCGCTCCCTGCAATTCGATAGCGTTCCCAGCGAAATTGGCGATTTGTGCATGAGACAAGTCAATCAGGATCCGGCCTCCCCGCGTTAGGCGCTCCGCAACCTCCGCGCGGCGCTCTGGATCACTGATTGTTTCGAGACCGATCAACGCGACATCGCTGCCGATGCACATCAGAACATTGGTGTGGTAGATCAGATTACCTGTCTGATCGACGGCATCGAATCCGATTGGCTCGAAATTGAAATGTGTGCAAAATCTCTCTAGTAGGATTTCGCTGGTGCGCCGAGATCGAGCGGCATAGGCAACGCGCTCGACATGGTCGAGGACCATCGCCCCCGTTCCTTCTAAATACAGCCCATCATATTCAAGGCCGGAATAATCGATCACGTCCTGCACGCGGTAATCACGCTTCAGAACCTCGATGATGTCGCTTCGTCGCTCTGCGCGGCGGTTGGCTGTAGACATCGGGTAAATCGCAACATGGCCCCCAGCATGGGTTGAGAACCAGTTATTTGGAAAGACGGAGTCAGGCGTTTCACGGCTCTCATCCTCAAAGACATGGACAGTAACGCCCGCCGCCTGAAGTCGTTCAATGGCGAGTGTCACTTCATTATAGGCGCGGCGCGCAATTGTATCCGCAGGCAGGTCCACAGGAAGGCTTTGGAACGCGTTGTCATCCGCTGTTTGCGGGTTAGGCGCAAACTTGTGGGGTCGGATCATCACGATTGCGGAGGGTACCTGAACTGATCTGCCTGCCATAAGTGAATGCTCCAGTATCATTGAGATTTGACGATAGAGCTGGACAATTTGTATGAAAAATACGCAACATGTTATATATCGAGTGGACTATATAGCATTTTGTTAGGCGCAATTGATAATAATAGCTAATGCACATTCTAGATGACCTCGATCACCGGCTTGTCTCATCCCTGCGTGAAGATGGCCGTGCCCCAGTCTCGAAACTCGCAACCATACTCGGCGTGTCGCGCGCGACCGTTCAATCAAGGCTGGATCGCTTGCTCGAAAGCGGAGCCGTACTTGGCTTCACCGTTCGCGCGCGCGAGGACTACGACAAAGATGTCGTTAGGGCGGTTATGATGATCGAAGTGACCGGGCGCTCAACGACCGCAGTGATAAAGCGGCTGCGCGGGATGCCGGAGCTTTACGCCTTGCACACGACGAACGGGAATTGGGATCTTGTCGCTGAACTCCGCACAAAGAGCCTCCACGATTTTGATCGCGTCCTTCGCGAAGTCAGAACCGTCGACGGCATATTGAACAGCGAGACAAATATCCTTCTCAGCTCAGTATAAATCGCGACGAAATCCACTAGGGGATTTGCGGAAGTGCTAGGCCTGATGGTGTGGCCGCCTCTCGACGGCATCGCAATGTGCCAAGGTAGCGTGATGTTGAACACGATACATAAGGATCAGGTTTCATGCGGCTTTTGGCGTGAAACCTGCCCTCAACAAAATCGCAAAACGCTTTAAGTTACTCTTGTTTTAGGGGAGTATAAATGGCATCACTCACTTAGAGGGTGGTTCGTTTGGATTTGCGTAGCGTATGGCTTCGCCGTGAGTACCACTGAAGGGGGGGGGCCTCTGAGCAATTCCAAGCAAGCGGCGCAGAGCAGCCGGCGGTATAATTTTATCTCGGGCTTGCCACGGTCCGGGTCCACATTGACGTCGGCACTGTTGCGGCAAAATCCCTGCTTTCATGCCGGGATGTCCAGTCCTGTGGCGAACCTGTTTGAAGGTATTTTGAATCAAGTCTCGGCGGGATCGGAAATCTCGACGATGGTCAGTCAAGAGCAACGCGAAAAGCTGTTGCGGGGGCTGTTCGAAAGTTATTACTCCGATCATTCCGAAGAGGTTATCTTTGACACCAACCGGTCATGGACGGCCAATTTACCTGCATTGATGACGTTGTTTCCCGAGGCAAAAGTGATCTGCTGCGTTCGCGATGTGGCGTGGGTCATGGACTCGCTGGAGCGACAGTTCCGCAACAATGCTTTTGAGAACACGCGATTGTTCAACAGCCCCGCCGAACGTTCTACCGTTTATACACGGGTTGAGGCGTTGGCGAATGCGAACCGGCTGGTGGGCTATCCGTGGCATGCCCTGCGCGAGAGTTGCTATTCTGAGTATGCAACCCGTTTGATTTTGGTCGAATACGATCTGCTAACTGCGCGTCCTGCGGAAGTGTTCAAGCTGCTCTATGAGTTTCTTGAAGAAGAACCGTTTGAGCATGACTTTGACAATGTCGAGTATGACGCGCCGAAGTTTGACGCGCAGCTTGGCCTTGATGGACTGCACCGGGTTCATCGCAAGGTCGAGCCGCGTCCCCGTAAAACCGTTTTGCCGCCCGATCTGTTCGAGCGGTATGCGAAGATCGCTTTCTGGCGAAATATGCCGAACAGCGCAGCTTTCAAGATTGTGGCGCAGCAGGCTGAGGGGGACACCGCTCAGCAGACAATGCCGTCACCCACCCAAAAACTAGACACCGACAGCTAGGCGAATCTTTTCCGAGGAGATCAAATCATGGCGACTTTTACCGTGACCACATCAAGTGATGTCGTTGACGCAAATGATGGTGAGCTGTCTTTGCGCGAGGCGCTGACGTTGGCCAATGCAAACCCAGATTCAGACTTGATTATGGTTCCCATCGCGAATGCAAAGTCTTTCGAGATCAGGCTAATTCAGGGTGCGCTGGAGATCACAAGCGACGTAACGATCCAGGGCGAAGCGAACGGCAGGATCTCGATCAGCGGCGATGCGAACAACGACGGCGATGCCAATGCGGGCGACAGCCGCATTTTTAACATCTCTGGCAACGGGACTGATGCGGTGCTGTCTGGCCTGACTCTGACCGAGGGTTTTTCCTCCGGGTTTGGCGGCGCGGTCTATACCGGCTCTGGCGTCGCTTCGCTGACGGTTATAAACAGCACCATCGAAGACAGCATGGCCGGGGTCAGTGGCGGCGGCATCGGCATCAACTCTGCGGCTACGGCTTTGACGATTACTGACAGCACGATCCGGGATAATACTGCCACGAATGATGGCGGCGGGATCAGAGCGGGCGGCTTGCTCACCATCTCCGGCTCGACGATCAGCGGCAACTCGGCAGACGATGGCGGGGGTATTTATCTCGGTTTCCAGAGTGGCGTCGTCAACAACACGATTACCAACAGCACGATTGATGGTAACGCAGCGACAGGCGAGGGTGGTGGTCTGAGCATATTCTCGTCCACTGTCACACTCACGAACAGCACGATCACCGACAATGACGCGGGCACGGATGGAACGGGGTCGGGCGGCGGGATCCGGTTCAATGCGAGTCCCAACTATGGATTGACACTTAATAACAGCGTCCTGGCGCTCAATTCCGCGGAGTTCGGTGTCGATCTCGATACCGGATCCGGCGAGATCGTCGATGCCAATAACAGCTTTTTCGAGGTCGACATTTCCGGGACAGGAATTCTCGACACCGATAACAGCAATATCTTCTCAGGTAATCTCGGCCTCGGCGCGCTTCAATACAATGGCGGGACGGTCCGTACGCGGGCGATTAGTGACGAGAGCGATCTGATCAACGCGGGCGACAACGCCCTGACGGGCATGGTGGCAACCGATGCCAACGGCAATCCGCGTGTCACCGCTGGAACCGTCGATATCGGGGCGAGCGAGCTGCAACTGGTGGTTACGACGCTTGATGACGTGGTCAGCGATACCGACAACGTTCTGTCCCTGCGCGAGGCCCTCAGCATCGCCAACGAGGATGTGGGCGCGGATACGATCACCTTTGGCGTTGGCGGGACGATCCGTCTCGGCGCGGGCCTCGGCGATCTCGATATCACGAGCGATGTGACCATCGACGGGGGTGGCACCATCACAATCAACGGCGATGTCGACAGTTCCGGCACAGCCAATGCGGGCGACAGTCGGATTTTCACTATAGGTGGCACAGATACCGATGCGGTGTTGACCGACCTGACGCTGACGAATGGCTATACCACCAGCAATGGTGGCGCGATTTATACGACTGATGCCGCCTCGCTGACCATAAACAACAGCACGTTAGAAAATAACACCGCTTTCAGTCAAGGCGGGGCCATCATAACGACGAGCTCTGTCACGACCCTCACCATCAACGACAGCACGATCCGGGATAATATCGCCAACGGCATGGGCCTCACTAACGGGGGGGGCGGTGCCATTTACAGCGACGGTATTCTGAACATCTATGGTTCGACGGTATCCGGTAATACAGCAAACAACGGTAGGGGTGGCGGCATCTATCTGGATTTCAGCGCAGGCACCATTGTTAACACAACCATTGACGGCAATACTGCGGGGTTCGGTGGCGGTGGGATCAATACGTTTTCTGCCCCGCTGACAATTACCAACAGCACGATTACCAGCAACACATCGGACTCTAATGGCGGCGGCATTTATCTTGGTGCCACTGGCAATACGCTGACACTCAACAATACTGTGCTGGCACTCAACACAGGCACGTCCGATACTGCTGACCTTGGTGTTATTTATGCCGACAACACCATCAATGCCAGCAACAGCTTTTTCGAAACAGATGTATCTGCCGACCTCGATACTAATACCGCGAATATCTTCGGCGGCACTCTCGGCCTTGGCGACCTTCAGGATAATGGCGGGCTGGTTGAAACCCGCGCCATCGAAGCCCCGAGCGACCTGATCGACGCAGGCGATAACGCGCTGGTTCTCGGAAACGGATTGGATGCTAATGGAGTAATTCGTATTCAGGACGCGGCAGTCGATATCGGTGCAACAGAATTGACATCGCCAGACACTGTCATCGTGGTCGACACCTTGGTTGATGAGAATGACGGTGATTTCACGGCGGGTGATTTATCTTTACGCGAGGCGATTTCCGCTGCATCAGAGGGCCAGACGATCGAGTTTGCCAGTGGGTTACAGGGCGGGACGCTGGTCCTGACACAGGGCGTGCTTGATATTGACACCGATCTTACCATCAACGGTGACATCACCATCGATGCCAACGATGAAAGCAGGATTTTCTTCATTAACGGTGGCGAGTCCCTCACCCTTGACGGCCTGTCGTTGACAAATGGGGACAGTTCTGTTGGCGGAACGATCTACGTCTATAATGCCAGCCTCACGTTGCTCAATGGCAGCATTACCAACAGCTATGCAAATTTCGAGGGCGGTGCGATTTATGGGGATGAAGGGTCGACGATCACCATTAACAACAGCACGATCTCGGATAATGTCTCCGACGGAGATGGTGGTGCGATCTATGGGGGTGAAGGGTCGATTATCACCATTACCAACAGCACGATCTCGGATAATTTTTCCGACGACCATGGTGGTGCGATCTATGGGGATGGAGGGTCGACGATCACCATTACCAACAGCACGATCTCGGATAATGTCTCCGACGGCGATGGTGGTGCGATCCAAGGGGGGTATAATGGGACGACGATCACCATTACCAACAGCACAATCTCTGGCAACCAAGCGTTTTATGATGGAGGCGGGGTCTCAATCGATGGAGGTAATCTTACAATTATAGACAGCACGATCTCCGGCAATCGCTCCGGAGATGAAGGGGGCGGACTCTATGCCGAGAATATCGGCCTGACCATCACAGGTAGTACGATCTCAAACAATATCTCGGCTTCTGCTGGCGGCGGGATTCATTTCGAAGAAAGTGACGATTTTGGCCCCAGCAGCATCACCAACACAACGGTCTATGGCAATGTCAGCTTTTCCCGAGGCGGCGGTATCAACAATAGCGGCGGCGCGCTGACGATTACCAATTCAACAATTTCCGGCAACACGGCCGCTCTGGGCGGTGGTATTGCAAACGAAGATTATGCATCAACAACGACATTGACGTCAACCATCGTGGCCGGGAACGCCTCCCTTCTCGCAACATCAGGGGCCGACCTGAGCGGCGGCTAT
>CAZJWF010000040.1:0-26568 GCA_964549375.1 uncultured Neomegalonema sp. | reverse complement strand
GTTCTCGTGGGAGAAAACTGACGCCGCCGACGCATTGAAGGCCGCAGCCGGACGCGCTTGAATATGATCGCCAACTAGAACCAACTCAGCGGCCTCGCATCCCATGCGAGGCCTTTATCGTTGAACAGGGTCAAATCCATGTCCACCACTTATGATGTTACCGCCGTTGGCAATGCGATTGTCGATATCGTTGCTCAGGTCGAACCCTCGGTGATCGAAGCCGTTGATTTGCCCAAAGGCGCGATGAGTCTGATCGACCTGCCCCAATCCAAAGCGATTTACGAAAAGCTTGGCCCGACGACAGAAAGCTCTGGCGGCTCTGCGGGAAATACGATTGCGGCACTCGCCGCCCTCGGTCGGAGCGCTGCGTTTATAGGCCGGGTCCGGGACGATCAGTTCGGCGAAGTCTACGCCCATGACATGACCACTATCGGCGCAACCTTTGCGGCCAAGCCCCGTGAAGACGGCGAAGAAACCGGGCGCTGCATGGTGATGGTGACGCCAGATGCAGACCGCACGATGGCAACGTATCTCGGCACCGCCACCGACCTCGGTCCTGAAGACCTCGACGAGACAGCAATCACCGAGGCGGGCGTGCTGTATCTTGAGGGATACCTCTGGGACAAACCTGCTGCAAAAGACGCGTTCCGTCATGCGATGGATCTGGCCCACAAGTCAGAACGCCGTGTTGCCCTCTCTCTTTCCGATCCGTTCTGTGTCGAGCGCCACCGGGACAGCTTCAAAGAAATCGTCGTTGATAGCGTCGATATTCTCTTCGCCAACAGCGACGAGTTGCTGTCACTCATGGAAACAGATGACTTCGACGCCGCGATCAGCGCCGTTGCGGACCAAGTTGCAGTGGTCGCGATCACCCGCTCGGAAAAAGGTGCGACGGTTATCACGGGTGGCGTTCGGGTTGATGTTCCCGCGGACAAAGTTGAAAAATTAGTCGATACAACGGGTGCAGGCGACCTCTTCGCTGCAGGATTCTTGAATGGCGTTGCGTCGGGCGAAAGTCCCGAAACTTGCGGAAAAATGGGCTGTGCCGCCGCAGGCGTGATTATCCAACAACTCGGCGCCCGTTGTGGTCCTGAACTCGTTGCGCGGTTCAAACAATCGGGCTGGATCGCCTAAGGCGGATTGCTTCGGCAATATTCGTTGGCATCGGAAAATCCGTCAAATTTTATACATGCAACGAACTTGGCATAATACTGGAATCCGCTTGGAGCAAATCATTACCCGTGAGGAGAGAGATCGAATGGCAAACGCTAAGATTTCTGCTGATGAATTTGTTGAATACGCGATGTTCCTGTTTGGCGGTGAATGGCGCAATGCACTATCAGCCAAACTCGGCATGTCGCGCAAATCACTCGTGATGGCCCTGGCTTCTGGCGAGCAAATCCCGAGCGATATGACGCTTGCTGTTCTTGAACTCGTCGACCAACGGCTCGATGAGATGCGACGCGAGCAAGCATTGCTCAGAGATCGGATCAATACGTTGCGGGGTCAGCCATCCAAAAGCCCAGTACCCTCAGCGCACCTTCGAGAGCAATTCCAGCACGCTTGCTAGATCCGCATCACCGCAAAGTTCGCAGTCTTGATGTTAATTTTGAGTCTCAAATTGCAAAACTCTGCGGGATAACTCTACGGCACTAAGAAAAACCGGCCACTGAAAACTGCATAAAACTAATTTAGTAAAAATCGTAAAATTTTCTCTACTGCGTTGAAATTATCAAGTTTTTCTCAAGTATTACTCCCTCCAACATTACGTTAAACCGGGCAGAAAATCTGTCTGTTTTCAACGCAAGCGCTTATTCAGCGCCGATTACCCTGGACAATAACTGAATGGTCGAACTCATCCTGATCGAAGACTTCCCGCCTCTCCGGCGCGTCTTGAATCAGACCCTTCGCGACGCCGGCTTCAATGTAACCAGCTTTGAAAATGGTCAGATTTCCAATGACGCCGCAGTGATGGCGCACGCAGATCTATTGATCACTGACATCGAGATGCCGCTGGTTGATGGTCACGAAGTTTTGGAAAACGTCCGGAAGATTTTGCCTAATCTCAAAACTGTCGTAATATCAGGTACTTCAGAAGAAAATCTCGAAGGTGTCGAAGCCACAATCATCATCCGAAAACCCTTCGACCCAGAATTTCTGGTTGCCGCGGTGACAGACATCTTGGCTGGCAAACCAACAGCCTGACACGACGCGGATCTAAGCAAAACACGTTTGCCTGTTCTACGCTTCATTTTCAAATAAACAATCTATACGGGAATAAATCGCCTTCCAGATTAGACTTTCTGCCGCATCACACGGAATTGCGGCGTTTAAATCTTTACAGCGGCAATTGTTTTTGGAAGGGTTGTCCCAACGTCCGAGATTACTACGGACGACTAACGGGAGGAGGCGCCCGCAATGGGTGACCAAGCCGCTTTGGCTGAGACGAATGTCGTGCAAGAGGACATCTTGCGCGCGCAGGTTTATGACCTGCTTGCACTCTTGCTTCGCGATGCGCCATCCAAAGATACTTTAGCGAACGTTTCGCGCCTGAGCGGAGACGACACGCCGATTGGTGAAGCCATTGGCGCGCTAGCGAAAATCGCGAAATCCGCACAGCGCGAAAAGGTGAGCCGAGAGTTTCATGAACTGTTTGTCGGTTTGGGACGCGGTGAATTGCTGCCCTATGCCAGCTACTACATGACAGGCTTTCTCAACGAAAAGCCCCTCGCCAAACTCCGCAACGACATGGCCCGCCTCCAAATTGAGCGCGCGCCATCAGTTTACGAACCGGAAGATAACATTGGATCGCTCTGCGAGATGATGGCGGGACTGATCCTTGGACGCTTCGGAGCGCCCGCAGATCTGCAAACTCAAAAAGACTTCTTTGCCACCCACATTTCTCCGTGGGCGGGGCATTTCTTTTCCGATCTGGAGGGGGCGGAGTATTCGCTTCTCTACGCTCCGGTCGGCACGGTTGGAGCGCGCTTTATCGAAATCGAAAAAGAAGCGTTTCGAATGACAGACTGAATGGCTCTCCCGGACGCGGGGGAGCCATTTTTCGATCCGTCCGACGGGGCGATATGGAAAGAGAGGGTAGAAACGTGGCTCAATCCGAAGACAAAGTCTCTGGACGTCGCGATTTTCTGAAGCTTGCAACGGTCGGTGCTCCGGTCGCTGCGGCAGCAGCCGTCGCTGGTTCCGGTAAGGCAGAGGCCGCTCAGGTCAAAACCGAACTTGGATACTCAGAGACACCGCACGTCAAAGCATATTTGGATAGCTGCCGCTTCTGATCCTGTCTCTTGGCGAGGATCGGTTGCGAAAGCCCTTTCCCCGCTCTGCGATAGGTCCGAAACCGGCCTAATCTCTAGGAGGAAATTATGCTCAGGAAAAAATCCGTCGGGGTTGCGAGACGCTCCCGTGGATCATCGATCCTGACGAAGATCGCGGAAGAAACCGTTGATCGTCGCTCGTTTCTAAAAAAGTCCGGACTTGCCATTGGTGGTCTGGCCGCAGTTGGCGCGACCGCCGGCTCCGTGAAAAAAGCCGAAGCTGCGACAGGCGGTTCAGGCAAGATTGATCTCGTCAAATCCGTCTGCACCCACTGCTCAGTCGGTTGTACGGTTATGGCAGAGGTTGATAACGGCGTTTGGGTTGGGCAAGAGCCTGGCTGGGACAGCCCGTTCAACCTCGGCGCACACTGCGCGAAGGGCGCTTCGGTCCGCGAGCACGCCCACGGCGAGCGCCGCCTGAAACACCCAATGCGTCTGACGGGCGGCAAGTGGGAAAAAGTCACTTGGGAAACGGCGGTCAACGAGATCGGCGACAAGATGATGGAAATCCGCAAGGGTCCATCCGGTCCTGACGGCGTCTACTGGCTCGGCTCCGCCAAGCACAATAACGAACAAGCGTATCTGTTCCGTAAGTTCGCGGCCTATTGGGGCACGAACAACGTCGATCACCAAGCGCGTATCTGTCACTCGACGACGGTTGCTGGTGTGGCGAACACATGGGGCTACGGCGCCATGACGAACAGCTACAACGACATCCACAATTCCAGAGCGATCTTTGTGATCGGCGGCAACCCCGCTGAGGCGCACCCTGTTTCTCTGCTTCACCTGCTGAAAGCAAAAGAAGAGAATAACGCGCCACTGATCGTTTGCGACCCGCGCTTTACGCGCACGGCGGCACATGCCGACGAATATGTTCGCTTCCGTCCGGGTTCAGACGTTGCTCTGATCTGGGGTATCCTCTGGCACATCTTCGAGAACGGTTGGGAGGACAAAGAGTTCATCCGCACCCGTGTCTGGGGCATGGACCAGATTAAAGAAGAAGTCGCGAAGTGGACGCCTGAAGAAGTTGAGCGTGTTACCGGCACCCCCGGCAGCCAGCTCAAGCGTGTTGCGCGCACGATGGCGAACAACCGTCCCGGCACCGTAATCTGGTGCATGGGTGGTACACAGCACACGAACGGCAACAACAACACCCGCGCTTACTGCGTGCTTCAGCTTGCGCTGGGCAACATGGGCACGTCGGGTGGTGGTACGAACATCTTCCGTGGCCACGACAACGTGCAAGGCGCGACCGACCTCGGCGTTCTCTCGCACACCCTGCCCGGTTATTACGGCCTGAAAACAGGGTCGTGGAAACACTGGGCGCGTGTCTGGGCTGGCAAAGACTCCAGCAACGACAAGTGGGATGACGAATACAACTTCCTGCTCAGCCAGTTCGGCTCAAAAGAGCTGATGGAAGGGCGCGGGATGCCGGTTTCGCGCTGGATCGACGGTGTTCTTGAAGACAAGGACAACATTGATCAGCCGGATAACGTCAAGGCTATGGTGTTCTGGGGCCACGCGCCCAACTCACAGACCCGCATGACCGAGATGAAAACGGCGATGGAGAAGCTTGAGCTTCTCGTGGTCATTGATCCGTATCCAACGGTTGCCGCAATCCTGCATGACCGTGAGGACGGGGCGTATCTGCTTCCCGCAGCAACGCAGTTCGAGACCTATGGCTCGGTCACCGCGTCGAACCGCTCGATCCAGTGGCGCGATAAAGTGTTCGATCCTCTGTTTGAATCGAAGACCGACCACGAAATCATCGCGCTCTTCGCGGATAAGTTTGGCTTTGCGGACCGGTTCTTCCAGAACATCCGCCGTGATGACAAGGGCATCCCGGATATCGAAGACACGACCCGCGAGTTGAACAATGGCATGTGGACGGTGGGCTATACCGGCCAATCGCCAGAGCGGATCAAGTCGCACATGGCGAACCAACACACGTTCGACCGCACAACGCTACAAGCGGTGGGTGGCCCGAACGATGGTGAGTTCTACGGTATGCCTTGGCCTGCTTGGGGTACGGCAGACATGGGTCACACCGGAACGCCAAACCTCTACGATATGTCACGTCCGGTCTCTGAAGGCGGTCTCACCTTCCGCGCACGTTTCGGCGTGGAGCGCGATGGCGAGAACCTGCTGGCAGAGGGTGTTGCTTCGGCAAACTCCGAACTGACGGACGGGTATCCAGAGTTCACGATGGCGATGCTCAAAGAGCTTGGCTGGGATGGTGATCTCACGGATTACGAACGCGGCATGATTGATCGGATTGCCGGCGACAAGACCAACTGGAAAACCGACCTTTCGGGCGGTATCCAGCGCGTCGCAATCAAGCACGAAGCGGCCCCATTCGGGAACGCAAAAGCACGGTGTGTTGTCTGGAACTTCCCAGACCCCGTACCGCTGCACCGCGAGCCGCTCTACACGAGCCGCCGCGACCTCGTGGCCGACTATCCAACCTACGAGGACCGCAAGGCTTATCGCCTGCCCACTCTCTACAAGTCGATTCAGGACAAGGATTTCTCGGGTGACTATCCGATTATCCTGACTTCGGGTCGCCTCGTGGAATACGAGGGCGGCGGCGACGAAAGCCGTTCGAACCCGTGGCTGGCCGAGCTTCAGCAAGACATGTTCGTCGAAATCAACCCACGCAACGCCAATGATCTTGGCATTCGTGACGGCGAGCAAGTTTGGGTCGAGGGTGCCGAAGGTGCCAAGGTCAAAGTCATGGCTATGGTCACAGAACGGGTCGGCGAAGGCGTTGCCTTCATGCCGTTCCACTTCGGCGGCCATCTCGAAGGCGAAGACAGACGGCATAAGTATCCGAAAGGTGCTGACCCGTATGTCCTCGGTGAAAGCTCGAACACCGCGCAAACGTATGGATATGACTCTGTAACCCAGATGCAGGAGTCAAAATGTACGCTCTGCAAAATCGAGAAAGTGTGAGGGGAGCTAAACAATGGCTAGAATGAAGTTCCTCTGTGACGCCGAACGCTGCATCGAATGCAACGCTTGTGTCACAGCGTGTAAGAACGAGCATGAAGTCCCCTGGGGCATCAACCGTCGCCGTGTTGTCACCATCAACGATGGTAAGCCCGGCGAACGCTCGGTCTCGGTTGCCTGTATGCACTGCTCCGACGCGCCTTGCGCGGCGGTCTGCCCTGTCGACTGTTTCTATCAGTCCGAAGAGGGTGTGGTCCTTCACTCGAAAGACCTGTGCATCGGTTGTGGTTATTGCTTCTATGCGTGCCCATTCGGCGCGCCGCAATATCCGCAAGCTGGCAACTTCGGCTCTCGCGGCAAGATGGACAAATGTACCTTCTGCGCGGGTGGCCCGGAAACGGATCACTCCGAAGCCGAATTCCAAAAATACGGTCGCAACCGTATCGCGGAAGGAAAGCTGCCGATCTGTGCCGAGATGTGCTCGACCAAAGCGTTGCTGGCTGGTGACGGCGACACGGTCTCCGATATTTATCGTGAGCGCGTTGTTGCCCGTGGCTTCGGCTCCGGCGCTTGGGGTTGGGGCACCGCTTACGGTGAAAAGGGTACGTAACAGTGCGACCGGGAACGATGAAATTTCGTTCCCGGTCACGCCTTGCCGCTAAAAAATTGAAACGTCCTAGTTGATTTTCATATCAACGCAGACGCTTCAAACGTGAAAGTTAGTTGAATTGAAGTGATAACTTCCAGAGCCAACCAACCAATTCATCGCCTTTTTAGCGCTTAAAGACAAAAGGGTGGAGCGGAAGCGTTTCACCCTTTACTCTTCTGAAAGCACTAACTGGCTTTCGGATCGTCGCATTCCGGCGCTCGAAAGCGAATTTGGGATGCAGCAATGAAATCGCTTCTGAAAATCTTGTCCGTCATGCTGGCGATCTTTGTGATCGGCACAGCCACGACATCCACGCTTCATGCACAAAGTGAAGATGCGCCCGCCGCGAGCCGCGACGCAACGGGCGGCGCGCAAACGCTTGAAGATATCATGCGCCGACAAAAGGGCGAGGACGTACCGCTCGATCAAGGCGAATCCGGTCCAGCGACCTCACCAGAGGGCACGCCCGGTGCGCTCGCAACGCGCGGCGGTGCCTCGGACTCGTCACTCTGGCGCGCAGTGCGCCAGGGGCAAGAAGGTGTCTTTACCAGCTCATCACGCGATCCGAATGCGACGATGCTCGTCCAAGACGATGGCGAGAAATGGTTGGCGGCGCGGAATGGTCCGCTTTTGAAATATACGGGCTATGCTTTCGGCGGCATCTTGCTGCTGCTCGTTCTCTTCCGCCTCATTCGAGGCCGGATCATGATCGAGGGTGGACGCTCCGGGATGCGCGTCAAGCGCTTCGGATTTATCGAACGCTTCGCTCACTGGATGCTGGCCATCAGCTTTATCATCCTCGCCGTCACGGGATTTGGCTTGTTGGCTGGGCGGGACCTCATCGTCCCTGCGCTTGATTATCTGAATGTTAAGTTCACCCACGGTGCGGGCACCGTCGACCCGAATTACGGTAAGGAAACTTTTGCCAGCATGATCGGGGCCGGAAAATGGGCGCATAACAACCTGTCTTGGGCCTTCATGATTTCGCTCGTGATGATCTTCGTGCTTTGGGTCTTCCGCAACATTCCAACTTGGACGGATGTGAAGTGGTTCCTGCAAGCCGGTGGTCTGTTCACCAAAGGCAGTCATCCGCACGCGCGCAAGTTTAATGGCGGACAAAAGCTGATCTTCTGGTCGGTGATCTTGTTCGGTGCATCGTTGTCGGCATCGGGTCTGATGCTCTTGCTGCCCTACGAGTTCACGATGTTCGCACCAACTTTCGAAAAGCTGAACATGGTCGGCGAGTGGGTCGGTTACGCGCCAAATCTGGCGACGGAAACGACACCGTTGCAGGAGCAGCAATACGCGCAGTCATGGCACACGATCATCGGCATCATTCTGACGACGATCATTTTTGCGCATATCTACATCGGTTCGGTCGGGATGCAGGGTGCCTTCTCAGCAATGGGTTCGGGTCGGGTCGATCTGAACTGGGCGCGAGAGCACCACGACCTGTGGGTCGAGCAACTCGAGGATAAGGGTCAGATGGTCAACGCCGATACCGGCGATGAAATCTACTACACGAACCCAACGCCCGCCGAGTAAGTGCGCGCAGCCCTTGCGATCGCCGTCATGACCACCTCACCCGCCCTCGCGGGTGAGGGCTACGCACGGCTAGAGGGCCACGGCGGACCTATCAAAGGGGTCGCCGTGTCCAGCGATGGCCGCCACGCCCTGACTGCAAGTTTTGACAACTCAGTTGGCCTTTGGTCTTTGAGTGGTGGGACTACCGAACCAACTTGGCTCGAAGGACACGAGGCCGCCGCGAATACCGTTCTCTTTTTACCAGGTGGAGAACTTGCCCTCTCGGCGGGCGACGATTTCGATGCGATCCTCTGGCAGGTAAAGGATGGCAAGCGCGTCGCAACGTTAGAGGGGCATCAAGGCAAGATTCTTGACCTGACCACGACCCCCGACGGCACCATTGCCGCCAGCGCTGGCTGGGATGGTAATGTTGGTCTATGGGATCTGGAAACCGGCGAGCCTATCGCGATGCTCAAGGGCCATCGCGGCCCCGTTCAAGCCGTGCGCTTTGCCCAGAATGGCACGCAGCTCTATTCCGCCAGCTCTGACGGCACCGTCCGCTTGTGGGATGTAACGAACCAAGAGGTCAAGCGCGTTGAGGCCAATCATGGTTTTGGCATCAATCGTCTCGCGATCAGGGAAGACGCTGGTTGGCTCGCCTATGGTGCCTTGGATGGCGGAGTGCGTATTCTGGACCTCAAAACCGGCGAAGAGATCGCCGATGTGACATCGGGTCGGCAACCCGTCCTTGCTCTGACGCTCAGCGACGACGGGTCGCTGATGGGCATTGGCGATGGCGAGGGCCATATCCACATTGTCTCAACCAAAACATGGAGAACGGTCCGAGATTTTCGCGCAACCGCGCGCGGGCCGGTATGGGCGCTGGCCTTTGATGGTACTGAGCGTGTGATTGCCGGAACCATTCAAGACCATGCGGACATCTGGCCCATCGCGACTGCGACTTCTGTCGCCGAGAACGACGCCGCCCCACGCGATTTTTTGCGCGATCCAGCAACCATGACGAACGGAGAGCGCCAATTCGCTCGTAAATGCTCGATATGTCACACATTGACCGAAGACGGAGGCCGCCGGGCCGGACCATCCCTGATGGGCGTGTTCGGCAGGCGCGCGGGCACCCTGCCCGGCTATACCTATTCTGACGCACTGACCGGCACAGACCTTGTCTGGTCGGAGGAAACCCTCGATAAACTCTTTGACCTTGGCCCCGACCACTACACACCGGGATCAAAGATGCCGATGCAGAGAATTGTGCGTACCGAAGATCGCGCAGACCTGATAGCCTATTTGAAAGACGTGACGGGCGACGCCCCAGCACAGGAGACAAAACAATGAAGACATTTCTTTCCGCCCTTATCGTCGTGGTCGCAATTGGCCTCGTATCGGACTTCTTATTCGGCGGGTCCGTCAGTAAATCAGGCGTATTCGGCGAGGAAGTTGCCGCGATGAGCGGCACGATGGTCATGGACACCAGTGCTGCCGCCGCGAACACCAGCGCAAATGTGCGTTTGCCGGGACAGGAAGAATAATCGGGCCACCTGAAGAGCAGCGACCCGACTAGACGTCGTGCGTAGTCAATTTGAACTGAGTTTGGAGTTCAGCAGCCTGGCCTTGTACCGCAAGTTGTGGAGGTCCAAATGGGGTGACCCAACAGTTCAGAAACCGCTACCCGAATTCGGCCAAAATTGCCTCGAAGTGCTGTATTGCTCCAAATAGGGTGGCCGCCAATCTGAACTCCAAAGCACTTGGCCTCCTCTAACGAGAGGCCCTCAAGCCGCCAGCCCTCGCCGCTTAAGCAGTGCCTCGACCTCTGGCGCTCGGCCTCTGAAGGCCAGATACGCCGCGTCGGGGTCTTGCCGACCACCCGCAGAATAGATTGACGTCGACAGGCGCTCTGCGGTGTCCGCATCAAAGACATCGCCCGCATCTTCAAACGCGCCAAACGCATCAGCATCCATCACCTCTGACCACATATAGCTGTAATATCCGGACGAATAACCGTCCCCGGCAAAGACATGCGCGAAATGCGGCGTGCTGTGGCGCATCGCAATGCCGTCGGGCATCCCGATACCGTCCAGCACAGTCGCTTCAAACGCCAATGGGTCAAAGTCGTCGCCAACCTCCGCCGTGTGCATGGCAATATCGACCAGCGCACTCGACAAGTATTGAACGGTCTGGTTACCCATATC
The DNA here is from genome assembly GCA_964549375.1 of uncultured Neomegalonema sp. Classification (GTDB taxonomy): domain Bacteria; phylum Pseudomonadota; class Alphaproteobacteria; order Rhodobacterales; family Rhodobacteraceae; genus JAHDDY01. Next base: position 15,907 of record CAZJWF010000040.1, on the reverse strand, counting down.
GAAATTTTGCGCCGCAATCACCCGATCCAGCAACGCTTGCGGCATAGGCTCACCAGTTTCGGCGTGCAGGGCAAAGCGGCTGAGCACTTCAGGACGCATCAGCCAGTGTTCGTAAAGCTGCGACGGCAACTCTACAAAGTCCCGCGCGACCGAGGTGCCAGAAATTCGGGGATAGGTCACATTCGACATTAGCCCATGCAGCGCATGGCCGAATTCGTGAAACAGCGTGCGTGCCCCGTCGAACGTCAGCAAGTCCGGTTCGCCCTCAGCGGCTTTGGTGAAGTTGCAGGTGTTGATGATGATGGGACGCACCACCTCGTCCATCGCCTCTTGATCGCGGAAAGAACTCATCCACGCGCCCGAGCGTTTCGAGGGCCGTGCAAAATAATCACCCATGAAGATGCCGACATGTGCGTCGCCGCGCTTTACCTCCCACACCCGCACATCGGGGTGGTGGCGCGGAGCATCAGGCAACTCGACAAAGGACAGACCGAAAAGTTTTGACGCGGTATCGAACTGCGCCTCAATCATGTTCTCTAGCTGCAAATACGGCTTGAGTTCTGCATCATCCAGCTCGTGCTCGCGCTGGCGCAGCTTTTCTGCGTAATAGGCCCAATCCCAGGGCTCAATCTTGAAGTTTCCGCCCTCTTCCGCGACCAGCTCTTGCAGTTTTTCGCGGTCCGCTTCCGCCGCCGCTTTTGCCGGGGCCCAGACGCGCTCCAACAACCCCCGCACGGCATCAGGGGTTTTCGCCATCTGGTTTTCGAGTTTGAAGGCCGAGAAATTCTCAAAACCAAGCAGCTTTGCGCGCTCGTCGCGCAGGCGGATTGTCTCGGCAGAAATGGCATTGGTTGCGGTTTCCGGCGTATCGGCGCCGCGCCCCACAAAGCCGCGCCAAACTGCCTCGCGCAAATCGCGCCGGGACGAAGATTGTAGGAACGGCTCCACCGCCGGACGAGAGGCAGTGACGACCCATTTTCCCTTATGGCCGCGATCTTCCGCCGCGCGGGCCATCGACGAAATCTCTGCCGGCGAGAGACCAGCCAAGTCCTCTTCACTTTCCAGAACCAGTTCGAAGGCTTTTTCATCGGCCAATAGGTTTTTCGAAAATTGGGCGCCCAGTACGGCAAGCCGCTGCATCACGGCACTCATACGACCCCGCGCCGCCGCATCCAACCGCGCTCCGGCACGAACGAAGCTCTCCTTATAGAGCTTGAGCACCCGCGCTTGCTCGTCGGTCAACCCATCATCTGACACGGCATCAACACGCTCAAACAGGCGCGTGTCCATGAAGATTTCCGCATGACTTTTCGCGAGTTCTGGAGCGACTTTTTCTTCGATGGCCTGCAAGCCGTCGGTCGAACATGATCCGATCAGGTTAAAGAAAACGCTCGCTGCTTTGTCCAGTGTCCGTCCTGATCGCTCCAGCGCTTCGACCGTATTGGCGAAACTGGGGGCGTCTGCGTTGGTTGCCACAGCTTCGACTTCGGCCTTCCATTCAGCAATGGCCGCATCAAAAGCGGGCTGAAAATGCGCTTCTTCGATTTGATCAAAGGGCGGAATCCCAAAAGGTGTGGACCAATCTTGCAGTAGCGGGTTCATTCTTCACTCCTCAGGGCAAAGCGTAAGTAAAGGTCGCGTGAGCAACCGGTTCGCCGGGGTTGCCGCCTTCGCTATAAAGCACAGCATCCCCAACCGCGAGCCGCCGCCCCAGTTTGAGCAGCCGCGCATCGCAGAGCAGATCTACATCCGCAGGTTTTCGCATAAAGTTAAGTGACAAGTTCGTGGTCACGGCCAGCGCTTGTTCACCAATCATCCCCAGCAGCGCGACATAAGCCGCCACATCGGCCAACAAGGCCATCGAGGGACCAGAGATCGTGCCACCGGGGCGCAGGTGTTTCTCGCCCCGGCGCAACCGCATCGTCGTTGTCATCGGACCAAGCGCTTCAATCGCGATGTCAGGCGCGACTTGCGGAAACTCACGGTCCAAAAACCGCGTTAACTCCTCAATCGTGAGGACAGGCGCATTCATGCCCGCTCAATCTTTTGCTCAGACGGATAAGCAATCTCGAACATCGCACGCAGCATGACCCAAAGCAGCATGACCGCACCAAGCTGATGGACAATCGCGTGATACCATTGCGCGCCGCCGATCAACGTCACAATGCCCCAGAATACCTGAACCAATGTCCACAGCACCGCGACAACGCCCCAAAATTTCACATCGCGATGGCCCGTCGCACGGTTTTTCCACCAAAAGACGCCGACAACCACAACCGCCAGATAACCGACCATGCGGTGAATGAACTGCCAAATTGCCTCCGGCGTGTCATCAGGAGGCAAGAATGAGCCTTGCATCATTGGCCAGTCCGTATAACCGCGCCCCGCATCCAGCCCCGCCACCATCGCGCCGCATAGCACTTGAATGAAGATCAACATGACGGTCAGGCCACCAAAACCAAGCTGAGGCTTGAACCGCCGTCGCCGCGCCGCCAAAAGCTCGTGCTCCTCGTGGCTGAGGCAGAACACATTCCACACCAGAAGAGCGAAAATCACGAAGGCCAAACCGAGATGAAGCGCGAGGCGATACGGCGCAACGTCAACACGATCCGATCCTGCTAGACCAGATGACACCATCCACCAACCGATGATGCCTTGCAGACCGATCAGTATACCGGGGATCAACAGGCGCTTGGTCCATCCTACTGGGATGGTTTTGCGAAAATACATCACAGCAAACGGGATGATGAAAGTCAGACCGATAATCCGCCCCAAAAATCTGTGTCCCCACTCCCACCAATAGATGACCTTGAATTCCTCCATTGTGGGCTTGTTCAGCTCAAATTCGGGAATTTTCTGATATTTGGCGAATTCAGACAGCCAGCCCTCATGCGACAGCGGCGGCAAGACCCCGGTGACGAGGTTCCATTCGGTAATGGACAAACCCGAATCCGTCAGGCGAGTCATACCGCCCACGATGACGATCAGGACAACCAACGCCGCGAGAATGAACTGCCACAGGCGAACTCGGCCCCGATTTGCCGTTTTCTCGGCATTGGCAAGCCCCGGCGCGACCGGCGTGTCCGCCGTCTCCGTCCCCGCTTCCTCAAACAACGCGCGCGTCTTCTTCTCGGCCATAGCCCGCCCTCTTAAACTGCTACGGCTCAGATAGACTGCCCCTCAACACGGGGCAACCCGTCGCTGGGTCGCAGTTTTGTTTAAATTTGGCGGAAGTGGCGAATTTCGAAGGCGTGAGGACGATCATGCAGACATTACCGCCGATCGGGGGGTGATGGCCAACCAATCCCCTATGTCGGACGGTCATTTTTTTGACATGCCGGGCTGTTTCCTATGACGCTTGTATCAATGGTGCAGTCTTTCATCTTTGGACGGAGCAATGCTGAGCAGTCGCACGCGGGGTTGTCGCCTCTAACTTCTTCTCAGCACCGGCAACTCACGAGAACGTCAGCGTTCGTTTTATTGAAATCTGCAACTTATCAGCTACACAACGCATTGCTTCTTAAAGCAAATATCAGGAGAACCTCATGCAACCGATTCAACCTAAACTTCGCACAGTTGGCAAACGCACCGCATTGAGCGCTTTTGCTGGCGTGCTTGCAATCGGAACGTTTGCTGCACCTGCCTTCAGCGGTGGAAGCGGCACGGGCAGCTATACGAATTCGTATTCTTCAGGCAGCTTCTACGGCGGCAGCAGCACGGGTTCCTACTCTGGATCAGGCAGCTATGGCTCGACCTATGGCAGCACGACCTATGGCACGACAACTTACGGGACACAGCCCTCCACGTCCTATGGCACGACCACCTACGGAACTCAGCCATCGGGCACGACAACTTACGGGACACAGCCCTCCACCACTTACGGCACGACGACCGGAACAACAACGTATGGCACGACCGGCACCTATGGTGGCGGAACCATCCCAGCTCCAACAGTTGGCGGCGTTGTAGGAAGCGTGATCGATTCCGACACGACCTTCATTCTACCTAGCCAGTAAATCGAGATACCGCGACGCCCTCGAATGTTTCAATGATCACCCGGCATGGCCGGGTAATCCAAAGCTTGGAAGGCTCGCTTTCTGGAGCTGGCACGTTCCGAGAGAGCAGTCTAGAAAAAGCCGATCCCGCGTTCATGGCGCGGGATCCGGTTCACCCGACCATTCGCCGCGACGGGACTCTGAACCAGCATTCCTAACAGAAAAATTGGCGGCCCTAAACCTGACAGATTTAAGCGCTCATCGTATCCGGTATTAAACCGTTGTTTTTCGTTTTCCGACACAGGGCCTTATGACTCTTCCGGTCGCCTTTATTTCCGTTGCGCTGCTTGGATCGAGCGTAGTCCTATCCATCCTTTCTTACTATCCCGATCAAGATGCTTGGATTACAGGACTCACGCTCGGATTGTCGGGGCTGGTTTGGATGGCATTGCCGCAAAAGCTGCGACAAGGAGGCGTTTCGCTCGCCCTTGCCATCGGTATCGGTTTGGCGATGCGGCTGATCTACTTTGCCTCCGATCCAATCCTTGAAATAGATTTCTTGCGCTATCTTTGGGATGCAGGAGCGGTCAATGCCGGGCTAAACCCGTTTGCCGTTGGCCCCGCAGAGGCGATTTTCGGACATGCCGGGCCCGAATGGTCAGCCCTCGTCGTGCAATCAAACGGCATCGCTCAGGGGATCAGTTACGGCAATCTGGCCACGATTTATCCCCCCGTGGCGCAAGCAACGTTCTGGATCGCCCATCAGCTAGACCCGTGGGGCATCACTGGCCTGCGCGTTGTTTTCCTAGCCGCTGAATTTCTGGGGATCAGTATTCTCATCTTACTCTTAAAAGAGCTGGGCCGCGCACCAAGCTGGATCGCCGTCTATTGGTGGAACCCGCTGATTGCGAAAGAACTGATCAACTCCGCGCATATGGATGCCCTGCTGTTACCCGCGCTCATGGGAGCGCTATTGCTGGCAGTTAAAGCACGTCCAATCCTATCAGGCACCGTGCTGGCCGTTGCTGCTGGCATCAAAGTCTGGCCGTTGGTCCTTGCGCCGATTTTCATCTGGCAAGGCCGCTGGCGCATCTGGATGACCGCTGGTGTTGCCGTCGTGCTTGTCACCGCGCTGATCGCTGTTCCGATGATCCTCGGACGTCTCGACAATCAATCCGGCCTGGTGGCTTATGCAGGCCGGTGGGAGCGTAACCATGCGCTGTTCGGCGCCTTCCGCGAAGTGCTCGCCTTTTCGCTTTATAAGGCAGACATGCTGCACATTGATCCAAACCGGCTGATCCGGTTGATCATCGGCGGTGTGCTGGCGAGCACAGCAATTTTCCTCGGCTGGCGATTGAAGGACCGCGCAGAAATTCCGGCGGCGGCGTTGACCGTGGCGGCGTTACTGTTCCTGCTCAGCCCGACTGCCTATCCGTGGTATTATGTTTGGGTGTTGCCGTTCCTCTGCCTAGTGCCGGTCAGAGGCTTGCTGCTGCTCGGCATCTTGCTGCCTTTTTACTATTTGCGTTTCGACATGGAGAAATGGGGCAACGCGCATCTGTTCGATCAATACATCGTCTGGTTGGAGTTCGGCCCCGTCCTCGTGCTGTTGGCGTATGACGGGATCAGAAGGAAGAAACCGTCATGAGAGACAGCAATCATTGCACGGTGATCATTCCTGCGCTGAACGAAGAGGAGTCGATTGGCAAAGTGATCGCCGAGATTCCGAACTGGGTTGACCGGATTATCGTCGCCGATAACGGCTCGACCGATCAGACAGCAGAGCGGGCGCGGAACGCAGGGGCCGACATCGCTTCTGCCCCGCAGCAAGGCTATGGCAGCGCATGCCTTGCCGGGATCGCAGAAGCCGGAGAGACGGACATTATTGTGTTCGTCGATGGAGACCTCGCGGATTATCCTGACCGCATGGACACACTCGTCGATCCTATCACTCGCGACGGTGTGGATATGGTCATCGGATCGCGGGTGCTGGGAGGGGCGGAGGCAGGTTCGCTGACGGTGGCGCAGCGGTTTGGCAACTGGCTCGCCTGTCGCCTAATTAGAATGATCTGGGGCGTGCATCACACCGACCTCGGTCCCTTCCGCGCCATCACCCACAAGGCGCTTGAGCGGCTTCGGATGGCGGATCAAGATTTCGGTTGGACCGTTGAGATGCAAGTTAAGGCGGCTCAGCAAAAACTGAACGTTATCGAAGTGCCGATACCGTACCGAAAACGCATCGGGGTCTCGAAGATCTCAGGCACGATCAAGGGAACCTTTGCTGCGGGTACGAAAATCCTGTGGGTGATTTTCCGCAGTGCGATCACGCGAGGGTGACGACACCCTTCCTTCTCTACCGCCGCGTCGAGCGCCGTTTTGCCGCCAGCGAGCGGGTTGTTCCCCACACCATCCGTAAATCCGCCGCCGTCAATGGCATCCGGTGGTAAAGATTTCGAAGTGTCGCGAGCATCGAAGTCTTTTTATCTTCGGGCCAAAAGAACCCGGAATCGTCCAACTCAATTTCCATAAAATCAAGCAAACGATCAACGTCGCCGCGCGCCGCATATCCCTCCTTGCCGGGATCGAAAGCATCAGCAGGAGTCTGGTCGGCGGTCTTCAACCACTCATATCCCATCAGCAAACTACACTGCGCCAGATTGAGCGATGGAAACGCGGGGTTGACCGGAACGGTGATGATCGCACCGGCCCGCGCGATGTCGTCATTTTCCAGCCCGGTCCGCTCACGGCCAAAGAGCACACCGACTTTCTCCCCTGCCGAAATCTGAGCGCGCATTTCCTGTGCCGCCGCTTCGGGTGTCAAAACCCGTTTCGTCATATCCCGTGACCGTGCTGTCGTCGCATACACGAGCGTCAGGTCTTCAGTTGCCTCTCGTGTCGTGTCAAAGAGGCGCGCGTGCTCCAGGACATGTGTCGCGCTTGCAGCCATTGCCTCGGCGCGCTCATTGGGCCAGCCATCGCGCGGATCAACAATCCGCATTTGATCCAGACCAAAATTCCACATCGCCCGCGCCGCCGCGCCGATATTCTCGCCCATTTGAGGTTCAACAAGAATGAAGGTTGGAGCGCTCATGATTTCTTCACCATCCAAAGGCTTGCATCAATGGCCTCTGGGTGCCTCGGCAGGTGCGCGACATGAGCCAAAGCATCCAGCCGCGTGACCGCATAGTGGCTGGCGAAGTCCAGCTCATAAGCCCCGCCCATAAACCACCCGCTCAGACTGTTTTGCTCGGTATAGCCGCGCCATTTCCAACTGTCAGGATAAGGGTCGGGCAGGAAAATATCGTGGATATGTACCCGCACGCCGGGTTTCAGTCGTGGCAAGATCCGGTTGAAGATCAAATCCACGTCCAGCCCCGGCCACATAATGTGACTGGAGTCAAAGAACGCGATGTCCCCCGCTTCTAACGTATCGAACAATGCGAGGTGATCCTCCGACAGCAAAGCCTGCTGCCATTGCACTGGCAAATCCAACAACGCGGCCCTAGGCTGGGGGTCGATACATGTATGCACGGCCTCTGCGCCCTTATCGCCCAGCGCCCGTGCCAGAAAGCGCGTGGAATGACCAGAACCGACTTCGATGATGCGCGCCGGCGGATGATCATGCACCATCGCATAAGCCACCGCCGCATCCAGCGAGGCAAACCAGCCCTGATCCCAACGCGGTTGCGGTGCGGGATCGCCGCCGATTGTCAGCATCGCATCCTTTAGAGCATCAATCTGTGAGAGAACGCCGCGCATCACGTCGCCCCGCCCCGCCATGACCGCCTCAATCTCTGGGTAGCCAGACGGGTCTTTTGCACCAGCCGCATAGCGATAGGGCGTAAAAAAGCCGCGTTCGCCTAACCCAAGCGCCGTCTGTACCGCCATGCGTAAGCGGCGTAATCTTTTCTGTAGCGGCAAAGGCATCCTGCGCTCCGAAGGTTTGACACGTGACAGGCGAGCAAACACAGTCCGCCGAATGGAACTGAGCCTTTACGATATTTTGCACGGAAACTGGAGCATCAATCGTGTGATTGACGATCATCGCGCCGAACAACGTGGCATATTCACGGGAACCGCACAGTTTTCAGATCACAGCGCGATATTGCTATACGCAGAAACGGGCGAGCTGCGTTTCGCTGGTACGCAGATGCGAGCTGAACGGCGGTATCGCTGGCACTGCGTCGGCAATCAGGCTGATGTTTTTTACGAGGACGGGTCATTCTTTCATCGACTTACCGCGACGGACAGGGCCGCAAGCGCCGAACACCTGTGCGGCGATGACCTCTATCGCGGTGAATATATTTTTCGCTCCGCCGATACATGGGATGTGGCGTGGCGCGTCAACGGCCCGCGCAAGGCATATACGTCGGTCACGACCTACCGGCGTCATGGTCCGCGCACGATTGCCGACCCGTCCAGACCAGACTTAGGACCAATAACTGATGATCGTGCATCGAAAACTCCGTGATACCAGAGAACTCGCTCACCCAGCGGTGTCCAGATACGGGTCCAGAGCCTAGGCTAAGCCAACCATTCCTCGGCAGCATCGAGATGTTCCGTATCAAAGCTTTTGATTACCAATCCGGGGATGAGCAAGCCTTCAAGCTCTCCGGCGGTTCTGATCCAGCTTTTATCGCTGACAACCGCGCATTTTCTAAATCGGCCTATCAAGCTGAAAAGCTGTGGCAGACGCCTTAGCTCAACCATGATCGCGCCGAGTGTTGGCATCGAAAGCTGTGTCACCCGGTAAAGCATCACGCCGTTCTCGACATCCTTCGATGCCTCGATCAACGTATCAAGCGCGGTTCGCATCCCGTCACTATCGAGAGTCCCTTGCAAGTCGATGTCAATGCGATTGCCTTCGCGTTTGGTAACCTTGAGCATGACAAACTCCTTTCAAGTATCAAAATACCATATTTCCCGCCAATACGGCGATACGAAGCATATTCATCTGACCAGTTTGCGCCGTTCCAGCACAACCCTACCGACCGTAAATTCAAACAAAACTAGCGTTTAAGTAATTGGACGAGTCGCATGAGTATATTTTCCCAATCTTCGGCCAGCGGCAGGACGGTAAGCTTCGACTCCCTTCTCGGTGAAGGCAACGGCCCAAGGTCTTCCAGTTCGAATTCGGGCGGACGAAATACCATCTTCGGCACGACTGGTAGCGATTCCCTTGCGGGCACGAGCGGAAATGACATGATCAATGCTGGCCCGGGCGACGATCAAATCAGCACTGGAGCCGGCAACAAACGTGTCTTCGTTGGCCTTGGATAAGATACTGTCGTGATCTAGGGCGCCGAAAGCGATTTTCAGTCCGGACAAGAAATAACGGCGCTGTGGTCTACACTGCGGAAGATGGTTCGCGCATCGTGACTCGCGGTGTTGAAAATGTAGAGTTTACCGAGCTACCAGGCGGCGACAATTCTGGCTTTGTTGTGGTGGCAACTCTGGGGCCAAACTCAATCAGAGCGCTCAATATAAACATCCAAGGAGATACCGCGACACTCACCGGGCCTGGCACGGACTTTACGTTCACCGGCATTAACGGCCTCTTCGGGCGGCCCTGTGACAGCAACAGGCGGTTCAGGGACAATCAACGGCGAGCAAACGACGGCTGTTCCGCTGCCAGGCGCTGGTGGTTCGAAGTTGTTGGCCGGTGCAGGATTCAGCCCGACGTCCGGGGATCAAACCATCTCAGCAGTCTTTGCAAATGGTGAATCTCTGAATGCAGATGTCGAAGCATTTGCGCGGCCATAAGCATACCAATTTATGTGAAGCCAATTGATCTTCTCAAAAAGCAGGCATTCTCGATCAACGCCGAATAATGCATACTTTGCCATATTCTGCCCGCCTGCGCGTCAATGTGCTGACGTGCGCGGAAGGTACCGCATAATCCACAAAACAGATGCGACACGGGCCAATCACCTCTGATTTTGCCAAATCCCCGGTTCTCCAGCAGGAGACGCCGGCGTTTTAACGGTCCCCGTAGCCGTGAACATAGCGGAACGGACTTGCAATACGCGCGCGGTCCAGTGCATCTTCCCCGCGAAAGCGCCAAGGGCGCTGCGTAACGACAGTCACAAACATATATAGAGAGACGCTCGATGAACAGCGCCGCAATCAATCTCACCCTCTCACAAGTGCTTTGGCCGGCAAAAGACTCAGACGCCGCCCGCTGGCTGCGTGCCGCATTCCTTGTTTCGCTGGGCGTTGCGGCGATGGCCATCGCCGCCAAAATACGTATCCCGATGTGGCCTGTGCCAATCACCATGCAAACATTTGTCGTTTTGACCGTAGGCGCAGCCTATGGCGCGGGGTTGGGAATTACGACGATGATCGCCTACTTACTGATCGGAGCGCTTGGGTTTGACATCTTCACATCTTCATCCGCCGAGAATAATGGCCTCTCTTATATGACCGGCGGTTCTGGAGGGTATTTGGTCGGCTTCGTTCTCGCGGCTGGCGTATTGGGGCTTGTAGCGCGCAAAGGCTGGGACCGCTCTATCCCCACGATGGCGCTTGCGATGCTGATTGGCAGTGCTTTGATCTATATTCCCGGCCTCATTTGGCTGAATATGCAGGAATATTCTCAAGGCTGGAATTGGACGATTGCCAACGGCCTCACACCCTTCTTGGTTGGTGATGCGTTAAAATTAGCCCTCGCAGCGCTATTGATGCCTGCACTTTGGTCATTGTCCAAAAAATAACCTGCTGAAATCTCAACATTTTGCGAAAGGCTCCCTTAGGGAGCCTTTTTCTTTGGTCATTTCAAATTAAGGATAACAACGCGGTTACCATTTATTTCTCTTTACTATAAGTAATTGAATTTTTTTCGATTTTAGCGAGATATTCGCCGTGCGTATTAAGAATATCCCCAAGTTTTTCTCGCATAGTACATCCATCGCAGGACAGACGGGACATCTGGACTGCAAGGGACACACGAAGAAAAACAGGTCGGGGGACCCACTATGCCACGTAAGCCACTCACAGAAGACGAAAAGTCAGTTGTTCGCGAAAAGGCCGCTGTTGCAGCGCGCCGCATCATGGACGAGCACGGTGCAGAAAAAGTGACGATCCGCGGGATCGCAAAAGAAGTCGGTATGAGCGCCATGAGCCTTTATACCTACTTCGAAAACAAAGCGGACATCGTCACATACCTGCAAATCCAAGCCGTCGAAGAGCTTTCCGCTGAACTCAGCAGCTCAGCCGCCCGCGCAGGCAGCGACGAGTCGCTGGTCGCCGCGCTCGGCCGCTCCTATGTAACCTTCGCCGAAGAAAAATCCGGCGAATTCAACCTCGCATTCCGCACAGAAGAGCATCGCGGCAAGATGCCAAACTCGGTTCGCGAAGGTTTGAAAGAGGCTCTGCGCCCGCTGCACGACGCGGTTTCAGCAACGGTCAAAGAGGCACGCTCGCCAGAAGAAGTTGACCGCATCGTCGCCGGTATCTGGAGTGGCTGGCACGGCTATGCCCTGCTGAAACAAGCAGGCTGTGTTGGTGATCAAACGCCGATCTTCGACGCAAAAACTGCCGCAGCAACATTCGGCCAAGAACGCGTTGGCACCGAAGCGGCTGCACACTGAAGAGACTTCAGGTCGTTTTGAGGGAGGCGACCTGTACGACAGCGTTTCGAGATTTTGATAAATCAGATTTCACGCCACGAGCCGCATGAGACCTGATCCATCTGCCGCAAGGTATTCTCGAAGCGCTTTTATTGAGAGGTTTACTATGACCCGCAAGAAGTCAGGTAGACTATGGGTGATCTCAATCAAAGCGGATCGGGTGAATTAAAAAACCAGGGGAATGAGATTGGCTGCGGCTCATGTCTCATTCAACAAAACAAACTCGATCCGCTTTTTAAGCGCCGCGTTCCGGGGGGAGCGCGGCGCTTTCGTTTTGGACATAGTGAGCTTAATTCGGAGGGACGTCGCCTCCGGCCCAAACCGCACGGGTATTCAAGGCAAAAGCGCTGAACTCGCCAGCCTCGATCGCATCTCGCATTCCCTGCATGAGCCGCTGATAGTATCTCAGATTATGCCAAGTCAGCAGCATCGACGCGATAATCTCTTGCGCGCGGTGGACGTGATGTAAGTATGCGCGGCTATAGCTGGAGCAAGCAGGGCAATCACAGGTTTCATCCAGCGGGCGCGGGTCTTCGGCGTGGCGGGCATTGCGAATATTGACAGGCCCACGCGGGGTGAAGACCTGGCCATTGCGCCCGGATCGCGAGGGCAGCACACAATCGAACATGTCAATTCCTCGTTCGACTCCGCCGAGCAGGTCGTCAGGTTTGCCGACACCCATTAAATATCGGGGTTTATCGGTCGGTAGATGTCCGACACAATGGTTCAACGTGGCGAACATCATCTCTTGCCCCTCGCCCACAGCGAGGCCGCCGACCGCATAGCCGTCGAATTCGATCTCGCACAGCGCCTCGGCGCTTTGTGCGCGCAAGTCTTCGTGCACGCCGCCTTGCTGAATCCCGAAGAGTGCATAACCGGGCCGATCCCCGAACGCATCGCGCGAGCGCTGTGCCCAGCGCATCGACAGCCGCATGGACTCTTCGGCCTCATCGCGGGTGCACGGATACGGCGTGCATTCGTCAAAGGCCATGACGATATCAGAGCCAAGCTGACGCTGAATTTCCATCGACGTTTCCGGCGACAGCATATGTTTCGAGCCGTCAATGTGAGAGCGGAATGTCACGCCCTCTTCTGTCAGCTTCCGTAGGCCCGCCAGCGACATGACTTGGAACCCGCCGGAGTCAGTCAGAATGGGCCGGTCCCAGTTCATGAACTTATGCAGCCCGCCAAGCCGCTCCATGCGCGCGGCCCCTGGACGCAACATCAGATGATAGGTATTGCCGAGCAAAACATCCGCGCCGGTCTCGCGCACGGACTCAGGCAGCATCGCCTTCACCGTCGCCGCAGTTCCTACGGGCATGAAAGCCGGAGTGCGAATGTCACCGCGCTGAGTTTGCAGCGTGCCACGCCGAGCGAGGCCATCGGTCTGGTGGAGGTGGAATTCAATCTTGCTCATCGCGCCGGACAATAGACGCAGATCGCCGAAGCGCAAGCGCTGCTCATCATTGCAGCGCCTGCTTCAGATCGCCAATCAAATCGTCAACCGCTTCGATGCCGAGGGAGAACCGCAGCAAATTCGCGGGGACATCCGCCTCAATCGTATGACGATGCTCGACGAGGCTTTCAACGCCTCCCAGCGAAGTCGCACGCTTGAAGAGTTTCAGCTTCCCAATCACGTTCAGCGCAGCTTCGCCGCCACCGGGCACCAGCACGGACAGCAAGCTGCCGAACCCGCCACTCATCTGCCGCCGCGCCAGATCATGCCCCGGATCAGACGGCAAACCGGGATAGAGCACAGCGTCAATCCGAGAGTGAGTGGCCAGATATTCCGCGACGGCCTGAGCATTCTGGCTCATCCGCTCAACGCGCAGCGGCATGGTCCGCATCCCCCGAATGAGCAGCCAAGCCTCAAATGATCCCATGACCGCACCCGCGTCGTGGCGGTCAGTTTTGATATGCTGCCACCGCTCGCTCGCCGCGTAACGCACCCCAAGAAACCCGGCCAATACATCGCTGTGCCCGTTGATCCCCTTTGTCGCCGAGTGCATGACAAAATCTGCACCAAGATCGAGGGGCTGCGACAAGACAGGGGTTGCCGCCGTTGAATCGACAACGAGTGCCGCCCCAACTTCTCGGGCCACCGCAGCACAGCCGCGAATATCAACGGTTTTCAGATATGGATTTGAGGGCGTCTCAATCCACAGAATGTCCGCAGGTTTCGCCGCCGCGCGCAGCGCCTCAAGATCGGCGCACTCAACTTCGATCAGATCAATGCCCCGCCGCGCACAGAATTCGCGCGTCCACTTAGTGACACCCCAGTAGATGCCCGACTGCAAGATGACCCGCCCGCCATTGGGCACCGTTCGCATCAGCGCAGCAACGGCAGCCATGCCCGAAGGGAACAGCAAACCGCCCTCCGCATGTTCCGCCTTCGCCAGCACCCCCTCCGCCAGACGCACCAGATCGTTGTCGTCGCGGGCATAGATATGATCTGAAGAGACCAGCGCGTTCGTTTCATCGCGCACAAAGGTGGTGGCGGATTGAAGGGGTGGCACCACCCCTCCGGTCTGAGGGTCAATGGCCCCGTCCGCTTGGGCAAAGAGTGTCGCGAGCGACGGGGCATTCTTTGGATCTGTCATATCGAACTGATCAGCTCAGCAGCCAACCGCCATCCACATCAATCGTGGTTCCCGTCACGAAAGGATTAGTGATGACGAACATCAAACCCTTGGCAACTTCGTCTGATGTCCCCGCACGCGGGATCAGGTTGCCAGCGGTGATCTTCGTGTAAAACGCTTGCAGTCCATCGCCCTGTCCTGCGTGCATTGGCGTGTCAATCGTTCCCGGCGAAACGACGTTGATGCGAATACGCGGCGCAACCTCTCTCGCAACGGCCCGGGCCATTGCCTCGACCGCGCCGCCCACGGATGAGAGCGCGATTTGTCCGGGGCGACAGTTCCGTGCCGGGGCACCTGAAACCAGCGTGATCGAGCCGCCATCTGAAACATGCTTTGCGCCATAGCGCACGACATTGGCATACCCCCACAGCTTGTCGAAGGAGGCTTTGTATCCGTCCATATCCATCTCAAGGAACGGTCCAATCGCGCGCGAGCCACCCGTCGCCGCACTAACCAGAATGTCAAACGGAGCGAGAGAATCGAGCAACGCCTCCACCGCGTTGCTGTCACGAACATCGCACGCTTTGAAATCAACGCCGTTCGGCAACTCAGATGCTTTCGTTTCATCGCGGCCCACCGCAACGACCGAAACACCCGCCTCGACAAGCATCTCTACCGTCGACAATCCGATGCCGGAGGTTCCACCAAAGATGACCGCCTTTTGTCCCGAAATATTCATTCGACTTTCCCGTTTGCGCTGAAATCACCGGACGCACTAGAAACTGCCCGCCACACCAAAGCAAGAGGCAGCGGGCTGTTCTACACAAAAGGCTAGACCCGCCGTACACGTTGGGTTCTGCCCTTCCCATGCCACACTCGCTCGGGTATTCGGTACTAAAATAAGGAACCTCTAAGGGGAATACTGAGAATGACTGAATCGCGTCAGGCGAGTCAACTCGCGAAAATTCAAGCGGTAATGACCGATAAGCGCGGACGCGCTTGGGCATTTCCATCCTTCAACGGCCCGAAGACCGCCCTGATCGGCTGCGAGATTTCACGACTGGGCCTCGCATTGGCACCTAGACTGCGCGCGTCGATCCCTCGAATTGACTGGCTTGCCCGAACTTTGCGCGCCAGCGGCGGCAGTGTTTTCTGGAGTCACTTTGCGCCCAATGCCTTCGACGGACCGGCAGGAGAAGTTCTCGGAGACGCCGATGTCGCGACTCTACGCCAACGCTTGGGTGACAAAAGCTGGACCGAGGTCAATGAGGGCATTCAGGACAGCCAAGGCGATCAAACCTTTTCCCATGCGGGATATTCGGCGATGACCCCGGAAATGCTCGCGGCATTGAAGAAAACCGGAACCGACACGGTGATTATCGCCGGGGCCGAGACCGACGGGACCGTTGATTCAACCGCCCGTGCGGCAGCGACCGACGGGCTTCGTGTGATCGTCATCGGCGATTGCTGCATTTCCTCGGATGAGGCGGCGCATATGGGCGCGCTCACCGCCTTGCACCGCCGGATCGCCGATGTTCGCCCAGTCGATGAAATCGTCGCTGAACTGCGCCGGAACATGGCGAGTTAATCGCGCCGTTTAGAGGTTTAGAAGAGCATCAGGATGCCAGTGGACCTGTCCCGCTGCAAAGCGCCCAATTTACCTCAGATTAGCTAATTTAGTAACTCTATGATAGATTGCAGAAGA
>CAZJWF010000039.1:0-26632 GCA_964549375.1 uncultured Neomegalonema sp. | reverse complement strand
ACGAACGCGCGCATCTTGCACATCTCGGTGACGAACCGAATGCCCGCATTCACGAAGAAACTGATGCGCGCCACGATACCGGGGAAATCGGCTGGGTCCACGTCGTCTCGGGCTTTCATGCCGTCGAGCACTGCCGTGGCCGTAGCCAAAGCGTAGGCGAGCTCTTGCTCCGGTGTCGCGCCTGCCTCTTGTAAGTGATACGAACAGACGTTCATGGGGTTCCACTTGGGCACCGCCGAATAGGTATAGGCGGCAACGTCGGTGATTAGTCGCAGCGAGGGTTCCGGCGGGAAGACATAGGTTCCCCGTGAGAGATATTCTTTGATGATATCGTTCTGGACGGTGCCTTGCAGTTTGGCCGGGTCTGCGCCCTGCTCCTCGGCGACTGCCACGTAAAGCGCGAGGAGCCAACCTGCCGTCGCGTTGATTGTCATCGAGGTATTCATCTGCTCCAGCGGGATGCCGTCGAACAGTGTCCGCATGTCGCCCAAATGCGCGATCGGGACACCAACTTTACCGACCTCACCGCGTGCGAGAATATCGTCAGAATCGTAGCCGGTTTGCGTCGGCAAATCGAAGGCAACCGATAGCCCAGTCTGACCTTTCGAGAGATTGGTTTTATACAGCTCGTTCGACGCGCTGGCAGTCGAGTGACCGGCGTAGGTCCGCATCAGCCACGGGCGGTCTTTCTTCGTTTCAGTCATATTCGGGCCTCTGGCTGCTCGATCGCGCAAGATAATTACGCGCTTTATATTGCAGTGCAGCAGAGCGTGCAAATGAAAGATCGCGCGTGGCATTGTTCTATGTCGTGCTCGCCAATCATCCGTTAATGGCCTTGGGTTTCCTTCGGTAGGAGGCTTGGACTATCAATACCTTTCGTGCGACGGTCTCGGTTCGTTTCGAGTCACTAAAGGCCATTTTGATGACCGACATCGCCACCCGCGTTCACAATCACAATTGGAAAATTGATCCTATTGTTAGGTCTGTTATCGATACGGATTTCTATAAGCTATTGATGGCACAATGTATTTTTCGCCGCCATGCGGATACGCAAGTAACATTTAGCTTGATCAACCGCACGCAGACCGTCCCTTTGGCAAAGTTGATAGATGAGGGAGAGTTGCGTGAGCACCTTGATCACATCCGTACCCTTAAATTGTCTAGAGGAGAAAGTACGTGGCTGCGCGGTAACACATTTTATGGCGAGCGTTTTATGTTTCGCGCTGACTTCCTTCAATGGTTTGAGGAATATCGGTTCCCAGATTATCATCTAGAGCGCAAAGGTGATCAGTACGAACTAACGTTTGAGGGGAATTGGGTCGACGTCACTCTTTGGGAAATCCCGGCTCTCGCGGTTATCATGGAACTATATTCCCGCGCGGTCCTGAAAGGGATGGGGAAGTTCGAGTTACAGGTTCTCTACGCGCGCGCGATGACGCATGTTTGGGAAAAGATCCAACGCCTCAAGGCGCTCGATCCTTTGCGAATTGCTGACTTCGGTACGCGGCGGCGGCATTCCTTCCTGTGGCAAGACTGGTGCGTGCAAGCGATGCAGGAGGGCTTGGGTGGTAGCTTCCTCGGCACCTCGAACTGCTTGATTGCTCAACGCCGCGAAGTCGAGGCAATCGGGACCAACGCGCACGAGTTGCCAATGGTTTATTCCGCGACCGCTAAAGACGATGAGGAACTGGCGGCGGCACCCTATGCGGTGCTGGAAGATTGGCAAAAAGATTACCACAGCAATCTGCTCATCGCTCTGCCGGACACTTACGGCACAGCAGGCTTTTTGGAGCGCGCCCCGGAGTGGCTCAACCAATGGACGGGTATTCGTGTCGACAGCGGTGATCCCGTTGCGGGGGGCGAGGCAATTATCGAGTGGTGGAAAAGCCGGGGTGAAGATCCGCTGAAAAAGCTGATGATTTTCTCAGACGGGTTGGATGTGGATGTGATCGAACAGCTCCACGCTCGTTTTAAAGGTCGCACTCAGCTAAGTTTTGGTTGGGGAACTCGGCTGACGAATGATTTTCGCGGGTTGGTGCCCGATGGGCGTCTTGATCCGTTTTCATTGGTTTGCAAGGTCGTGTCAGCAAGCGGGGAACCGACTGTCAAGCTGTCTGACAATCCCCGAAAAGCGATGGGACCAGCAGATCAGATAGAACGGTATAAGTCTGTCTTTCGTGTCGGAGATCAGGCGGAATTCGCCGTCGAAGTCTGAATTCACGCAAAATCCTTCAGCCAAAACTGTAAGGACTTTTCCGTTTCCTCGTCCTCGCCGACGTCTTGCCAAGAAAACGACGCCTCAACCCCGTCAAGTGGAGTGTAGCCACGCTTTCGCCAGAACGGGTCGAGTGGTTTATACCCGGCTGGTCTTGCGAAATGATCTTCATTGCGGATCACTGCGCAAAAACAACTCTGTGTCGCACCAAGACCGCGCGCGTGTTCCTCTCGATACTCGAAGAAGGCGTGACCTATGCCCCTGCCGCGATATTCTGGGAGCAACACGGACTCGGCGCAGTAGAACAGATTTTTGATGTCTCGCCCATGCGCGAGGAATGGAGCCGCAAATTCAGGATCAACCTGCCTAATCGGTGCGCCAGTTGCGGCCCCAACGATCTGCTCGCCGTCTTTGGCCGCAATAATCACCGCGTCCGCGGCGCGCGAAAACCGCTCAAGGTATCTGCGCTCGTAATCAAAATTACCTTCGTAGAGATAAGGAAAGTCGCGGAAAATCGTAATCCTCAATTCTGCCAAACGTTCCAGTTTCGCCGTCAGTCGTCCCGCTGTCAGCGTTTCAATCGTTACGGACATGGCGCACCTACCTTATCCCGGTTAAACTGTGTTTGATGGGGCTTTCTGAACGGATAGACTGGGGATATGCGTGGGACAATGCAATAATGTCGAATGACCTGCAGACTGACTGGCGCAAAGGGCAGCTCAGAAAATTTGGTCGTAGGCCGTGAACATATCTGTGAATTTAATCGGTCGATGTTGCGGCTCGGCCCATCTCTGAGTTGGATAGACTGGATCTGAATGTCCGAGGTAATTGAAAGTCGATTGGAGAGCGTGATGAAATTTGTTGGTATGGTTGCTTCGATCTTACTGCTTTCTCTAACGGCTGCAGCAACCGCTGAGACGCCTGACGATGTTGCGCGCGCCGAGGAACGAGCTGATCTGTTTGCTGCCCTCAAGTCTGCCCCGAACAGGCAAATCGCAAATGCAGCCATCTCCGCTATTTGGGAGATGTGGCAAACCGCGCCAGATGAAGAAGCGCAAACTATGTTGGATGCGGCGCGTCAGAGGATGCGGGTTTTTGATTTCAACGGTGCAATTGAACATCTTAACGAGCTTGTCGCCTATGCGCCTGGTTATGCCGAGGGCTGGAACGCCCGTGCCACCGCTTTTTACCACCAAGAAAAGTACGACCAATCGCTCGAAGATGTCGATAAGACGCTCGAACTGGAGCCGAAGCACTTCGGCGCTTTGGCGGGGAAGGCGGTGATGTTGATGCGACAAGGGCGCACTGAGTTGTCTCAGGATGCGATGCGTAAAGCTGTCGAGGTTAATCCATACCTTAGCGAACGCCGTTTGTTGCTTGAGACGCCAAAATAAGCCTTCTTGTCATTTCATCTTTGCAACGCCGTAAGACGATCCGTCCTCGCGGATGAATCGGATTTTCTTTTCGGTGATCTGTGGAACCTTACATTCGACTTTATAGCGTTTCTCGCCGATGTTGAATTGATGGCACATCCGATCTTCCCGCCAGACCCATTCACCCCAGATGCGGCTACCTGAAAAACCACCCCCAAAAGTTCGGTCTTCCAGGAAAACGACGACTGCGCCGCTATCGTAAAACAACCTTTTGCCGACTACCTTCTCAACGAATTCTTCTTCGGTGAGAATTCGCTCAAATTCTTTCGAGTCTTTCTTTTCCTGCGGAAAAGCAGGCGCCGAAATAAGAAGACAAGCACTGAGGATGCCGATGAAGAAACGCATGCGTCGGTTTATAAATAACGCGCAGCAAACATCAAGATTTAGACGATTAAGGTAGTTTTTTGGCGTTTGGTATGCTCAACTTTTGCGTGGAGTGGGACCTCATAGCCTGTTTTTCGGATCTATGAGTTGCTGGGATTGAGTTGATGCCGCGTGGGACTTTGTTCTTAGTTGTGGGGCCGTCTGGTGCCGGTAAAGACTCGCTGATTTGCGAAGCCTGCCGGAAACGCCCTGATCTCTATCTAATGCCCCGTACGATCACGCGACCGGCTGAGGCAGATGAACATACGGCCGTCTCTGAAGAAAAATTTGCCGAACTCAAACGAGATTATGCGTTTTCTCTTAGTTGGGACGCCAATGGCCTGCGTTACGGCATCTCGCGAGACATGGAGGCAAGATTAGAGGCCGGTCAGTCAGTTATCGTCAACGGATCTCGGAGTATCGTTGGCGATGTTTTGGAGAAATTCGACCCAACGCGTGTGATTTACGTTACCGCCCGGCTAGATGTTCTCTCACGTCGCCTGCGAGACCGTGGCCGGGAAAGCGGTGATGAGATTGATATCCGAATGGCTCGCGCAGGGCGTTCGGTCCCCGTCGGGCCAGACGTTATTAAGATTGATAATTCGGACTCATTTGACGAAAGTTTAGCAGTTTTTCTTGAAGCACTCGCATGATCGGAGAGTCTTCGAATGTATACGGTGATCGGACCTGTCGCGTCTCGTGCGTTTCGCGTCATTTGGATGTTGGAAGAACTTGAACAACCCTATGAGCTGATCCAAGCCGCTCCCCGGAGTCCCGGAATCAGGGCGTATAACCCAGATGGGAAAGTTCCTGCGCTGATCGTCGATGAAGCAACACTGATCGACTCCGTGGCCATTGTTCAGTTTTTGGCTGATCGCCATAGCGCGTTGACATATCCGGCGGGATCAGTTGAGCGGGCGAAGCAAGATTCATTCACTCAGTTTTGCGTAGATGAAGTGGAAGGTGCGCTGTGGACGGCGGCGAAAAATACCTTTGTTCACCCCAAAGAACATCAAACTCGCGCTGTAAAAGAGACATGCCGCTATGAGTTCAATCTTGCGATAGAGCGGCTTGCTTCTCGTCTTGGAAGTCGGGACTTCGTTATGGGTGATCAGATCACCGTTCCCGATATTTTGTTTGGGCATTGCGCGGGTTGGGCCAGAGCGGCCAAATTTGACTTACCGGGAGGCCAGGTCGGTGAATATTTCAGCCGCCTGACAAATCGACCGGCATTTCTAAAGGCCAATGCACTACGCAGCGCCTGAGATTAAAGGCCCAACGTCGCGTAGCTGTCCGCGACTTTCCGAATGGAAATCAAATATGCGGCTGTCCGCAAATCGACACCTTCGGCCTTTCGCGCATTCCAGACTTCCGACATTTCTTGATAGGCAGAGCGCATCGTATCGTCCAAACCAGACCTGACGAGCGAAAGCTCGTCGGCGCCCTCCATATATTTTTCTTTTGTATCAGATGGGAAAGGTGATCCGGTGACTTCTTCAATTCCACCGATCAACATTTCGTGGAACGCCTCTTCCTGACGGCGTTGCATCCGACCAAAACGGATGTGGGATAAGTTTTTGACCCATTCAAAATATGAAACCGTAACCCCCCCGGCATTGGCGTACATATCGGGGATGATGACGCAGCCTTTCTCGCGCAGAACTTTGTCCGCACCTGCTGTTACCGGCCCATTGGCCGCCTCAACGATCAAGGACGCAGATATTTGATCCGCGTTTGACATGTTGATCGCCCCTTCCATCGCAGCCGGAATGAGAATGTCGCAATCTAGTTCGAGCGCTTTCGCGCCGTGTTCCATATACTCGGCGTCGGGGAAACCTTTGATCCCAACATTTTCAGACATGTATTGTTTGAGCGCTTCAATGTCGATGCCACGCTCTGAGTGAAGGGCACCGTCTCGCTCGGCGACGCCAACGATTGTGCAGTTGTCTTCTTCTTGCAGGAACTTTGCAGCGTGATAGCCAACATTCCCCAAACCCTGAACAACAACGCGCTTGCCAGAAAGTGACCCGCTTAGATTTGCAGCAGCTACATCTTTTGGATGGCGAAAAAATTCCCTAAGGGCGTATTGAACACCGCGCCCCGTGGCTTCCGTTCTGCCTGCAATCCCGCCAACGTTCCGTGGTTTTCCCGTCACGCAAGCCCGTGCATTGATGTCGTCTGTTTTGATGCGCTTATAGGCATCAGCGATCCACGCCATTTCACGCTCACTAGTACCCATATCGGGCGCGGGAACGTTTTGAGCCGGGTTAATTAAATCGCGCTTGATCAACTCGTAAGCGAAACGCCGAGTGATCCGCTCTAACTCGTCCTCGTCCCAATCGCTGGGGTTGATGCACAAGCCGCCTTTTGATCCGCCATAAGGCACGTCGACAAGCGCGCATTTGTACGTCATCAGAGCCGCCAGTGCTTCCACTTCATTCTGGTCAACATTGTCAGCAAAGCGGATGCCGCCTTTAACTGGCTCCATATGTTCAGAGTGAACTGAACGATAGCCAGTGAACGTCTTTATCTCTCCGCGAAGTTTGACGCCAAAGCGCACGATATAGGTTGAGTTCGCGACGCGGATCTTGTCGGCCATACCGGGCGACAGATCGAGCATCTCAGCAGCCCGGTTGAACATCATATCGACGGAATCGCGAAAACTTGGTTCGTTGTTGTCTGCAGCAGCCATCGACTCAATCCCGGTTAGCTTAAAAATGGAACATGCGCCGGGTCGTGACAGACGTCAACGGCCCCTTGGTTTAACCCGGTTGGTAGGCGTTGCGTGTGTTGGGTCTTCCGGCCACGGATGACGAGGATACCGACCGCGAAGGTCTTTTCTGACTTCAGCATACGAGCGCTGCCAAAACCCGGGAAGATCATTCGTGACCTGCACCGGGCGGCGTGCCGGAGATAAAAACCGGATCAGTAAAGGAACTCTCCCCTCACAGATTGAAGGATGCCGCGTCTCACCGAACATCTCTTGAATCCGAACCTCCAAGGTTGGTGTGTCTTGCGCGTAGTCGATCTTTGCCTTTGTTCCGGCAGGTGTCATCAGAGATCCCGGAGCCATTTCCCTGACAAGTTGTTGTTGCTCCCAAGTCAGGGAGTTTTTCAAAATTGTCGCCAAATCGAGTGATCCGAAATCCGTTTCTTTCCGAACACGGCCCAAATGCGGGGTGAGCCAAGCATCGAGATTTGCCATTAGTTTTTCGTCAGACCAATCGGGAAGATCAGCTTGGCCAAAGTCTCTCGCCCAACGTATCCGGTCACGATACCGTTCGGGCGCACCCGCCCAAGGCAAGCATCCTAAGCCTAGATCGCGAACGCCCTCGGTTGCCGCCCAGGCGATGCTCTCCTCATCCGCAAGCTTCCACGGCTTGTCGTCAAGGATGACAGCCCCAAGCCGTGACTGAATACGTGCATCGACGGTTCGCGTTCGCGAGTTCCAACCACAGGTCTGTGACGGGATGATCTTGTCGGCAAACTGCACCTCAATTGCATCCCTTGAGATCGGCGCGGCAAGCCGAACTTTCGCTTCTTTCGGATTTCCGTCCAAATGGGGAATGACGAGAAAAGGCTCTCCGGCAAGCGGGTCAGCATTATCATGGAAAACTGCGCCCTTTCCACCTGCCATGATGTAGCGTGGCGCGTCGCCCTTTCGCCGTTTTGCAACGCGGTCGGGATAGGCATAGGCGGCGAGTTCTCCGACCGACAGGTCAGCGTGATCTTTCCCACCTGTTCGGAGGCGCTTGGCGGATGATCGGATACGCGCCAAAGCCGCGCGATCTGCATTTTGTGCGCCGTTAGCAATCGCATCTAAACGCAATGTCAGGTCCGCCATGCGCCCGTGCAGTGGATCGCGTTCTTCGAGCAGTGCAGCCAAGTCGGCGGCACGCCAGCCTGAGCCAGCCTCTTGCCCCTTTACCAGTAGATGCGCCAATCGGGGGTGTAAGGGCATTTCGGCGAGCACTTTTCCGTGGGCAGTCGCCTTGCCGACGTTATCCAACGCACCCAATTCTTGCAGCAAGTCTTGAGCTTGAGCAAAGGCGGTTGGCGGCGGCGCGTCGAGCCACTGTAATTGGGACGGCTCTTCAATTCCCCATACAGCAAGATCTAACGCGAGTGGTGCAAGATCGGCTTCAGCAATCTCTGGCGGGTCACTCGCCGCAAACCCGCCCTCCTCGCCTTTTGTCCAAAGTCGATAGCAAGTGCCCGGTTCTGTTCGACCAGCTCGTCCGCGCCTCTGGTCCGCCGATGCACGTGAAACTCGCCGGGTGATTAATCGACTCATCCCCGCGCCTGCATCAAAGAGCGCATGTCGAGCCAACCCACCATCAATGACAATTCGAACGCCCTCAATCGTCAGGGATGTCTCGGCAATCGCAGTCGCAAGCACCACGCGACGGCGGCCATTTTTGGCAGGGCTGAGGGCGGCGCGCTGTTTGTCAAATGGGAGGGACCCGTGGATTGGCCGAAGATCAATTTCGGTGCCATCCATTAACTTCTGAACCCGTTCGATTTCGCCAACGCCTGGCAAGAAGACGAGCACATCGCCCTCTTCTTCTGCGAGCGCCCTCGTCAGGCAAGAGGCGATGGCGCGTTCAAAACCACCACGTCGCTCGTTTGGCGTCTTCCACGGCGCGTCGAGCCATTTCGTTTCAACAGGAAATGCGCGCCCTTCCGAACGTATGGTCGGTGCATTCCCTAAAATCTGAGCGACCTTTTCTCCGTCCAGTGTCGCGGACATAACCAAGAGACGAAGATCCTCGCGGAGCGCTGCTTGCATATCGAGACAAAGTGCGAGGCCGAGGTCCGCATGGATTGAGCGCTCATGGTATTCATCGAATATGACGGCGGAGATACCCTCAAGCGATGGGTCGCGTTGCAATCGCCGGGTTAAGATGCCCTCCGTGATGACCTCTATTCTGGTGCCTTTCGATATCGCGCTCTCATGACGAATTGAATAGCCAACGGTTGCCCCGACTCTTTCGCCCAATACCGATGCCATGCGTTCGGCTGCCGCGCGTGCGGCAACCCGGCGTGGTTCCAGCATTAGGATGCGACCCGCTACCCAAGGTTCGTCAAGTAATGCGAGAGGAACGCCTGTCGTTTTGCCCGCACCCGGAGGCGCGATCAAAACCGCATTTGCGCTTTTCTCGAATGCCGATGTCAGGTTCGGCAGAACGTCATGAATCGGAAGTTTGAAAGCCTCGGCCATGCGCCCTTATCGCGACACTGCCACAAACGATCAAGCGAAGGTGTCAGCCTCCACCCGACTCCTCTTCCCCCAACGCCAAGGTCGAAATTCGAAAATCTTCGTCTGATAGGCGCGGCGCGTCCCCCGCAATTCCTTCCGGTTTACCCGATGGAAGCGGCGCATCGACTGTAGTGAAAGTTCCGCCGATCTCAGTGCTCGATTGAACGGACGAAGAAGCGCCCGACAAATCCGTGGCCGACTGATTTAGGTCCAGCGCAGAATCGGTCTGGATAGGGACCGTCTGGAGTGGCGGCAGGGTTGCAGGTTCCGTCGTTGTAAACGTCGCTGGTTTTATCTCAGACGCCGTCGCTGGCTGTGCCACGGCCTCCGGTGCAGGCGGTGGCGAACTGTAAATGGCATACACATTGTCAGGTTTTGCAACTTCCACAGTGATCGGCGAGCCGGAACTTTCGCCGGCACTCGCGACGGAAGCTTCAGACCCACCTAACGATGCCAAGTAGGAATCGTAATCGCCGACCGAAACGTACTGTGTGCTCGCGGCGGTATCGACACCCGCTACGGAAGTCCCCGCAGCAGGGCTTGCCGCTGCAAAGATACCTTCAGGTTTGATCTCGGGAAGCGGGAATGAACTGCCAGCCAACTCTAGTGGTTTCGCGCGTGGTTCGACGATTGGCACGGTTTGAATTGGCGGCAAAGGTGAATTGGCGGTCGCCAGCTGTACCGACTCGATGGTTGCGCCGGCGAATTCGGGCTTGGCAATCGGTGTGACGATTGGGGTTGTTTCAATTACACCAATAGGTGCCGATGCGACCTCGGAAACGCCTGGGGCGAGTGTCGGTGCCGAATCATAAATCGGTTCCATCGTGAATCGCCGCTCAACACTTTCCGTGCCAATCACAGTGTTGCTGCCGCCGATCTCAGCCGGTGCCGCAGCAAAACCGCCATCCTCTTCACCAATGGCGAGGGTGGTAACGTCGTATTCGGCGGTACTCGCAACCGGGTCCGAAATGCCGCTGCCACCCGCAAAATCACTGATCGGTGGTTCGAGGAACAAAGCACCGTCAAGCACAGGCAAAGTGATGTAATCACCGACTCCGCCATCCTCTTCACCGACAGAAAGCGTTGTGACTCCCGGTCCTTCCCCGTGGACAACAAAGCAACCGCCGTCGATGCAGGCGGGACCGCTCGTTCCTGACAGGTGCGAGGCGCCTTCAAAATGGGATTGGGCAGCGTCGAACTTCGCACCAATCGCCGCATTTGATTCTGTCGTGGCAGATGTTGCAGCTGGCTTTTGTGCCGGTAAGACGGCGTCGAGATTGAACGAATACGAAACGCTGGCCAAGGAAGCCTCCTGCGGAACACTACTATTTGTAGCAGTTAGGTACAGCCGAGGAGGTCAAGTCAAGATTTTGCGCCGATATAGAACGGTGTCCGTTGTAAACTAATGCTGCTTTTTAAC
Source organism: uncultured Neomegalonema sp. (assembly GCA_964549375.1). Taxonomy (GTDB): domain Bacteria; phylum Pseudomonadota; class Alphaproteobacteria; order Rhodobacterales; family Rhodobacteraceae; genus JAHDDY01. The sequence goes on along the minus strand of CAZJWF010000039.1, from coordinate 15,941 downwards.
CTTGCATAGTTTTCCCGCAACAATCGAGATAATCGCGGCGGCGAAAGACAACAGCGCACCCATTTTTGCGGCATCCTGAATGGGCCCAGCGTCAAAAGCGACACCAGCCACAAACAATGCGACCGTGAAGCCAATTGCGGAGATAAAGCCGACAACGACCAAATCGACAGGGCGCATACCTTCTGGCAGGCTTAGGCCCAGCGCGCTGTATGCAAATTGCCCAAACCCCCAAATTCCCAGTGGTTTTCCAATAAACAAACCGGCCAAAACCAACCATGTCGCGGCACCAATGGAAGAGAACGCGACCCCGGCATTCGCGAAACCAAATAGGAATAGAATGATTTCGACAGGCACTTTTAGAGTGTGTTCGAAGGCGTTCAAAACGTCATCGAGGTATTTCTCTGCGGCGGCAAAAATACCAAATGCAACATCCGCGTGTGGCATCGCTGGGATAATCGGGAGCAATCCAAGTGCTGGGTGCACGCCTGCTTCTTGAAAACCGTACCAACTGAAACAACCAGCAAACATGAACGGCCAAAATGACAGTTTTTCGCGCATCCAAGTACTGTTTGGGCGATCTTGCTTCCCTCGGTCCAACCTTCGTGGAAGCCAGTTGAAAAGAACATAAGCTGCAAAGGCACTGGCGAACGAGAAGACCAACCACAAAAGCTGTATCTCGCCCTTCGAATAGAAAACCGCGATAATGATCAACCCAATCGCATCATCTGCGATTGCGAGGAGCAAAAGGAAGGTCACAGCTGGGTGACGTGCGCCGAAGACAATCCGCCCCACAAGGTATGAGAACGCAATATCGGTTGCTGTCGGTATCGCCCAGCCTTGCGATAGATCTCTCATCTGGCCGATCAGCATTGCGCCGAGAAGATAGATAGCGACCGGAACGATCACGCCGCCCGCCGTCGCAAATAACGGCGTCGCCGCTTTTTTTCCCCGCAGCGAGCCGTTCTTCAACGCAATGGCTTCCCAAACTTCTTTGCCCGCAAACGCAAAGAACAGAGCCATCAGGGCATCATTCACAAGGTAGTGCAGTGACAGAACACGCTCTGGCCCAGCCGGAACTAACTCAGCGGCGCCCTCGCCATAGGTCTTGACCCAGTACTCGTAAGGCGCTCCGATGATGTCATTCGCCCAAATCGGATGCTCAATCAGATGGTGATAGCTGTGAAGATCAGTGTTCGCCCATACTAAGGCAATCAAAGCCCCAATAATCATCAAGAGCGAGTAGTCTTGCAAAAAACGCCAAACGCGCATCCGAGGCTCTCCAGTCGCAACGGCTCAATCTAACGTTTAGGCATAGAGTGCGCTTGTGCCGCACACAACAGTTGCTGAGACAATCAAACCGCAAAATTTTGGAAAATCGACTATGCCTTCACCGCCACCACTCTGCGAATTGACCGACGCGATCGTCAAATGCACGCATTGTGCGGAGCGTTTCAGCGCCACCAAAACAGCGCATGACCCAAATCCGATTTTTCAAGTATCTGAAACAGCGCGGCTTTGTATCGCCGGACAAGCCCCCGGCCTGAGAGCACACAATTCTGGTAGACCGTTTACCGACCCGTCCGGAGATCGGCTAAGAGAGTGGCTGGGGGTAAGTGACGAGGAATTTTACGACTCCGCGCGGATTGCGATCGCGCCGGTAGCTTTTTGTTTCCCCGGCTACAACGCAAAAAATCACGACCTGCCACCACCATCGGACTGCGCGAAAATCTGGCGGCAAAAGTTGTTTGGCCAAATGCCGCAAGTTGAACTGATCGTGACCGTTGGAAAGTCCGCTATCGGTTGGCATTTGCCCGATTTACGCACCAAATCGCTGACAGATATTGTATCGGGTGGCCTGGTTGAAGGTACCCCGTCAATCCTGCCGTTGCCGCATCCATCGTGGCGCAACAACGCTTGGCTGAAAGGAAACCCGTGGTTCGAAACCGATGTGCTCCCGAAACTACGCGCCGACGTTCGACGCCTTATTGGCTGATTGCAGCGACAATGATGCTGATAAGCGGATGTGCGACATCCGATGGAAGCGCGGTACTCTTGGAGAATGCAGCCCTCTCTCCAATCGCAGACAGCAAGCAGAACGCGGAAGGACGCGCCGACTTCGTGGTCGGCTCAGGCGAAACGAGCATTGCCGTATCTCAATGGTCGAGCAACGGAGACGAACAAGCCATTGTCCTAGCGGTTCATGGGTACGGCGATCACGGAACCAGTACGTTCGATATCGCAGCGAAGCATTGGGCCTCGCTTGGCATAACGACCTATGCGTATGACCAAAGAGGGTTTGGGCGAAATCCAAGCAATGGAAACTGGCCGGGAAGCGACGCGCTGATCGACGATTTGGCGAAAGTTTCCGACTTGATTGGTCAGAGGCACCCTGACGTTCCGTTAGCGCTTGTTGGTCACAGCATGGGCGGCGGTGTCATTGCTGCGGCTCTTGGCGAAGGGCGTGTCACACCCGATCAGGCAGTATTGCTTGCTCCGGCTTTATGGGGCGGCGAGAACCTCAGCCCATTCTTGCGCGCGGTTGCCCATACCGCCAATTTGTTCGTTCCAGACAAACGCTGGACTGGCGATGGTATTGTGAGCATCCAAGCCTCCGACAACATTGAGATGCTAAGGTCTTTGGGGCGCGATCCGCTCTATGTCCGCAATCCTAGTTCAAGAGAGTTTGTCGGACTCATCCGTGTCATGGACCGCGCGGTGAGCGGTGCACCGAAGGTCACAACACCGATACTCGTTGCCTTTGGTGCGAAGGACGAAGTTGTTCCCGAAGAGCCGATCCTCGCAGCTTATGAGAAATTTTCTGGCCCAAAGGAATATGTCAAAGTCGAAACGGGCTGGCACATGTTGCTGCGCGATCTGCAAGGTGAGGTCGTCCGCGATCTTGTGGCCGACTATGTGCTGAAAAATTAGCTGATCGGAGCGATGATCAATTCATCGCAACGTCACAGCCGTCTGTAATATGCTGCCATGATGTATTATTGAGCACCAATCGGCACTGCAAGGTCACCAAGCCTTCGCCGCGCATGACGCAGGTTTTTGTGCCTAAATTGACTTTCTTTCCGTCCCGCGCGCGGCATCTGCAAGGTGGTTTGGCTGGCTTTGGCCCCTCCCACCCCTTAAATTTGGCAACAGGCACGACTTCGACTGCCGATACCGGTGCGGCGATGAACAGTCCAACCAGGATGAGTGCCATTCGCATTCCGTTAAGGTAGCACAAACGCTCGGTTCTGCCAAATTTGGTCGGTTATTCCCTCAGCTCCGCGCGCTGAGGTTGACCGTCGCGTCTCAACAGGCCAAACCGCAATCCATGATTCCAGCCGAAAAGATTGAACAGATTCTCCAACGGTTTGAATTCCTCGAAGCATCAATGGCGGGGTCGTTGGAGGCGAGTGAATATGTGAGCGTATCGAAAGAATACGCATCGCTTGAGCCTGTGGTCATTCAGGCGCGCGCATATCGTTCATTGCTCGATGATATTGAAGCGGCTGAAATGATGCTCGATGATCCGGAGATGAAAGGCTATGCGGAGGAAGAACTCGCCGGTCTCAAGGCAAAATTGCCTGAGGTCGAACAGGAAATGCAAATCGCATTGATCCCGAAGGACTCCGCCGACGAGAAATCAGCGATTGTTGAAATCCGCGCCGGGACTGGCGGCGATGAGGCGGCGCTTTTTGCGGGTGATCTTTTTCGGATGTACCAGCGTTATGCGGACGCCAATCGTTGGAGTGTCGAAGTTTTAGAAGAAAATCCCGGAGAACAGGGTGGGTTTCGCGAGATCATTGCTAACGTCAAAGGCAAGAGTGTTTTCTCGCGGTTGAAGTTTGAATCCGGTGTCCATCGGGTTCAGCGCGTCCCTGACACGGAATCGCAGGGGCGGATTCACACCTCGGCGGCGACGGTCGCGGTGCTACCGGAGGCGGAAGAAATTGACATTGAGATTGCTCAATCCGACCTTCGGATTGATACGATGCGTGCTTCGGGTGCTGGCGGACAGCACGTCAACACCACGGACTCGGCGGTGAGGATTACTCACATACCCTCCGGTATTGTCGTGACGTCATCGGAGAAATCACAACATACGAACCGTGCTAAAGCGATGGATGTGTTACGCGCCCGACTTTACGACATGGAGCGGCGCGCTGCGGACGAAGCTCGCGCTGCGGAACGAAAAGGACAAGTTGGTTCCGGGGATCGGTCAGAGCGGATTCGAACCTATAATTTTCCGCAAGGACGATTGACTGATCACAGGATTAATCTGACGTTGTATAAGCTTGATCAAGTCGTTCAAGGCGATCTCGATGAGATCATCGACGCACTGATCGCGAATGACCAAGCCGAAAAACTGGCCGACCTAAACGCATGACCCGTGCGGAAGCACTGGCAGCGGGGACTGCCCGCCTCGGAGCAGCGGGAATTGATACACCCGCGCTAGACGCAAAATGTTTACTGCTAGGTGTCGAATCGATCACAAGTGAATCCCTCATCGCCTCGCCAGAGATGCCCTTACAGGCCTCCGATAAGTTCGACTCAGCGATCAAGAGACGATGTCAGCGTGAACCAGTTTCCAAGATTCTGGGGTATCGGGACTTTTGGACGCACCGATTTATCGTGACACCCGATGTACTGGATCCGCGTCCAGATACCGAGTTGTTGGTCGAGAGTGCGCTGTCACAAGTGGGTCAACACCCCCCAGACAAGATACTCGATTTGGGTACTGGATCTGGATGTATCTTATTGAGTTTATTAACGGAACTTCCCAGTACCGTTGGAGTCGGAAGCGATACCTCCGTCGCTGCTTTACAGGTTGCGAAAAGCAATGCTGAAGCGCTTGGCCTCGCGGGGCGGGTAGAATTTATCGTCAGTGATTGGTTCTCAGCACTTGACGAGACCTTTAACCTTGTGGTTTCCAATCCCCCGTACATTTCTACAACAGAAAATGTGACGCTTTCTCCAGAGGTGATAAACTGGGACCCGGAGGCAGCACTTTTCGCAGGAATGGACGGCCTTCAGGCGTATCGAGAGATTGCGAACGGTTTATCAGCCGTTTTGAAGCCGGATGGTGCGGCACTCTTCGAGATTGGTTTTGGACAGGGGGCTTCTGTCAGGGCGATCTTCGAAGAATCTGGATTTCGACGAATTTCCTCTCGATTGGACATCAGAGGAATTGAGCGCTGCCTGATCGTGCAGCATTAACATAAATGAGGGGGCGATAATGCCGCCCGCAGATTGAAGGCTTGGTAAGAGGCAGCGGATACTGCAGATCAACGCGCTCCGCTGAGTGCCCTTCGGAATTTCGTATATCGACCGAACTCGCTATCGAAAAACTGCGAACTCAAAACCGGACAGACAATGAAGCAACCTTCTAGGCAAAACCACCGAAACAACCGCAATAACAAGGGCGGTCGGCGTTCATCTGGTGGAGGCGGCGGCGGCGCTCATAGCGCAAACCGTGTGTACGACAGTTCAGGCCCAGAAGGAAAAGTGCGCGGAACCGCACAGCAAATCATCGACAAGTACACGTCGCTCGCGCGCGATGCCCAAACATCTGGTGAGTCTGTCCTGGCGGAAAACTTCTTTCAGCACGCCGAGCACTACCAACGTATCCTCACCACCATTCAGGCAGCGGAAGCCGAGGAACGCGAACGCCGACAAGCCGCGCAGCAGGCCGAGCAAGAACGCCGAGCTGAGCAACAGGCGCGTCAACAGCAAAACCGGGCAAATGCCGAGAGTGACAACTCAAACCCGCCGCGAGACCGCAGTGCCAGTCGCGGCAGCGAACCCGGCAATCCAAGCGAGTCGAACAATCCGAGCGACAACCCTCGCACAGCCGAAACCCCCATGCCTGTTGAGGGTGTGGAAGCGGCTCGCAAGCCTGTGGAAGCAATGCCAGCAGCCGGTGAAACGACTGAGGATACCGACGGACCTGCTCTTGTCGAGACTCCTGAGGCCAAGCTTGCGGAACAGCGTGATGGTGAATCTCGCCGTCCTGTAAAGCGCGCACGTGTGAAGCCCGTTGAGCAGCCCAGCGAGGAAGACGCGGTCAATGCACCTGCGGCAGAAGCAAGCAACGAAACGGTCGTCGCTGAAGAAGCTCCGAAGCTCCGCAGAGGCCGGCCGCGCAAGACTCCTCCGCCTCCAGCAGCAGAAGAAGCCGACGCAGCATCTTGATCTAATTTTTCTGCGACTACGGCCCGGACTCGATCGCTCTTGCTAACGCGCAAAACTGCGAGATGGAGAGAGCTTCGCCTCTCAGTGTTGGGTCTATTCCAGTTTTCTCTAGCAGATCTTCGCCGCCGAATGCTGACAGGCTGCGGCGGAGCATTTTTCGACGCTGACCAAAGGCTGCGCCGGTTATTTTTTGCAGCGCATTCAACCGAGCGTCTTCGATCTCAGCGCGCGGCGTGATCGACACAACTGAACTTGTCACCTTTGGCGCGGGTGTGAATGCTTGCGGTGGCAAGTCGAAAAGAATTCGGCCCTCACACCGCCATCCCGCAAGAACAGATAGTCGGCCATAGGCTTTGTCACCCTGCTTCGCAACAATCCGTTCTGCGACTTCGCGCTGAAACATCAGCGTCAGAGATCCCCAATACGGCGGCCACTGCGGTTCGCTGAGCCATCCAAGTAACAATTCAGTGCCAACGTTATAGGGCAGGTTCGCAACAATTCGTGCCCCGCGCTCGACATGCTGAGAGAGATCAATTGTTAGCGCGTCTGCTTCGATTATTTCTAACCGATCTGGCCAATGAGACGCCACCTCAGCCAGTGCGGGCAAGCAGCGGGGATCGCGTTCAATCGCCAGAACTTTTCTGGCTCCCGCAGCCAGTAATGCTCGTGTTAGCCCGCCCGGACCGGGGCCAATCTCTACGACGTCGCAGCCGCTGAGATCGCCCGCGAGACGCGCAATTTTACCAGTAATATTTAGGTCGAGCAGAAAATTCTGGCCCAAGGCTTTCTTGGGTCGCAATCCATGTGCGTCGATTACGTGGCCAAGTGGCGGCAGTCCGTCAATCGCAAGGCGGTCATCAGGCACGTTTATCTGCCATCTCGCCTGCGACCCGCAGCGCTTCAATCAAGCTGCTTGGATTCGCCACTCCCTTACCCGCGATGTCATAGGCGGTTCCGTGGTCTGGAGAGGTTCGGATAAAGGGCAGCCCTAAAGTTACATTGACCCCTTTCGCAAAATCGAGCGCTTTGAGCGGAATCAATGCTTGATCGTGATACATGCACAACGCGACGTCGTACTTTTCTCGCGCTTGGGGATGGAACATCGTATCAGCAGGCCACGGTCCGGTCGCCGCGATCCCCTGATCGGTCATCGCGCGAATGGCTGGTTCGATCATCTCTATCTCCTCAGTGCCCATTGCGCCGCCCTCTCCGGCATGTGGGTTCAAACCGGAGACTGCGATGCGCGGTTTTGCCAATCCGAAACATGCCTTCAGATCGGCATCAAGAATTTCGGCGGTATTGATAATCAACTCCGTTGAGAGAAGGTCGCAGGCTGCACGAAGCGACACATGGATCGTGACAGGAACGACCTTGAGAACCGGAGCGGTCAGCATCATCACGGTTTTATCTGTCCCCGCGAGGTGCCCCAAGAACTCTGTATGGCCGGGAAAGCCAAAACCTGCGCCATCGTAAAGCGCTTGTTTGTTAATCGGGTTTGTCACGACACCCGCCGCGCGTCCTTCCGTGACATCAGATACCGCACGTTTTATCGACTCAATCACGCAAGAGGCGTTATCGGGATTTGGTTGACCAAAGTGTTGATCAGAGTTGAGCGGTTGGTCGAGGACCGGCACTGCGCGATCAAAAACCTCGATTGCCTTTGTAGGATCGTCAATGATCTCGATTGAACAACCGAAGCCGCAATGTGTCGAAAGTTTTCGAAGACGGTCCGCGTCATCGATCACATAGAACGGACGAATGTTCTTCCGCGCAGTCTGCCAAGCTTTTAAACTTAATTCCCCGCCGATCCCGGCGGGATCGCCCATGGTGAGTGCGATTGGGAGGGTCACCGGCGTTCGATGATGGCTTCGCGTCTTAGCTCCCTCAGAAAGCTTTTGGAAAACCGATCTAAGCGTTCGGTACGCAGTCGGTTCCTTACCCGCTCGCGTCGCTGGTCGTCCGATATCTCCGCAGACTTCTTGTCGCAAACGACCAGAACATGGAAACCATCATTCGAACGGACAGGTGCGGTGATGTCCCCTTTATTCAATCCGGATACCGCCTCGCGTACTGGCCCCGGAAGCGAAGCGAGCGAAAGCTCTCCTAAGTCGCCGGAAATCGGTAGATACTGCGAAGCGCGCGATGCAACGTCTTCGCAACTTTGCAACTCCGCCCGCACCGCGGTTGCCCGTGCGAGCGCAGCATCAGCTTGGGCTTGAGGTGCGTTCGGTGCCAGCCCGACAACCAGTTGTGCCAGCGAATATGTTGTTCGGTTCCCACCACCGGCTTCACGGGTTGCCCGCAGGCCGTAGATAACAATGTCTTCTCCTTCGACGAAAGGTGGGGACACCCGGTCAACGTTCAATGTGCTCAAAACAGTTACACTCGCTGGGGAAAGTGAACTGCGTGAAACCCAGCCTAAATCGCCGCCGGTTAGTGCGGTTGGCCCTTTGCTGATCTTTTGCGCGATTTCCGTGAATCTTTGTCCCGAAGACATTTGTGCAATAGCTTGGGTTGCAGCAGCCCTTGCCGCGGCCTCTCCGCCCGGTTGGATCGGAAACCGCATCTCTGCGAGAAGGTATTCAGTCTCTCCGGGTGTAACGTTTGGTGTCGCTCCGGCAATTTCATCGACATCGCTGTCAGTGACCTCGACCCGAGGGCCAAAACGTTGGATGATCAACCTCCGCCACGCCACCTCCGCTTTGATTTGCTCGTTCAACGCCTCAGCAGTAATCCCGCGCGAGAGCAGACCGGATCGCATTTGCTCTGGATCACGCCTATTTCGTCGCGAGATTTCATCGAAACCGGCGCGGACTTCTTGGCGGGATGGATCAATCCCAAAACGTTTGGCTGTCTGAAGCCTGAGGGTATCATTGATTAGCTCATCCAAAGCGGCCTCGGCGTCAGCATCGCCGCCTTGCGTAATGGATTTCAGCAGCGCTCGTTGCTGAACGTCATATCCGGTAATTACCTGATCATTGACGACGGCAACAGGAGCAAAATTTTGCGCCAAGCTTGTGCTGGCCAACGTCGCGGAAGCGGCCAGTGTGCTAATCACAACGCATAGCGCGCGCGCTCGGGATACAAATGTCACCAGATTTGTCCTCCAAAAACCGCCAACCGGCCAGACATACGATATTGCTATAAATTAGACGCCAAGACTTTTCAGCCTGAAAGTGAGGCCGAAATTCGTTCCATCTTCGGCATCACGATCATCGTTCGAGCGGCGGGAGCTTGAAAAATCAATGACGCAACACTCGTTTTCGAACTTTATCCCACCTTCCGCATCAACCAACCGGCTACTTTCTAGGTCTCGGCGTCCTTCGGCATAGACGCTAATTTCCTCAGTAATCCGTAGAATGGCCCTGCCTGAAATTTCCTCGCGATCTTCAGAGAAACCGCTAAAGGCGTCCGCACCTACGCGCGCATACGCCCCAACTGCTGAAATTGGGCCGTAAGAGCCGCGTGCGTAGACCTCAACTCGCTCAAGATCGAAATTATCTTCGTTTGCGCGGAACCGTCCAGTGACGTCAAAGTACGGATCAAACGTCAGCCTCAATGCGCCGACATGGTCGCTTTCTGCGTTTTGCAGACCTGAAGTCTCACTGAAGTCGTTGTTGTCCTCAAGGCGAAAGACGCGGCCATAAACCACTTCTGCGGCGAGGCCATTCGGCGCTTCGTAATCGTACCGAACGCCGATATTGGCCCTCGGCCCGCCCTCAATCCGATCCAATCCGGTGAAACGCGACTCGCCTGTTAGGAGGATTGTTTCGTCGAAGTTGAGATCGAGACTGTCTTCGTTCGGAAATTCACTTTGCGATCCCTCAAAGGGGGCAACAACGAGCTGAACCACCGGTTCGATAATATGCGTTCCCAAATCATTGTCGGCGATAAAGGGCATCCGCACATCCAGCCCCACCGAACCGTTGATCCGTGCCCGCGGGTTGCTTTCAAAATTTGGATCAGATGAAGTCAAGAACGCATCGGCGCGCGTTTCTGCGAAGGGTGTTGCAACCACTCCGGGATCCGAAACAAACTGCCGCTCCCACTGAATGCCAGCCGAAACCCGCGAGACGTCGGTTCCCTCATCACGTTCAAGGTGCAGTAGGTTCGCGGTCGCGGTCGCGATCCCGTAACTTGGGTCTTCCAAAGCTCGGTAACGCAGGCGTAATTCAGGAAGCGCGAATGGGATCGTGTCGTCGTCCTCGTCTGGGCGAAAACTTTGGAAGTAATGTACGTTCCCCTCAGCGAACAATCGTTCGTTCTCATTCACGACGAACAATCGCGATGCAACGCGGTCTTCGTTGGAGTAATCATATCGCCTTAAGAATGTATCGTCGCTGGCAATATTGAGATTAAAGCCCCATCCGAGATCACCGCCGAGCGAGAACCGCCCTTCTCCCTGAATTGCACCGCGCAAATCTGAATTGTCTTCACTGCGGTCTCTTGGGATAGCGCTTCCCCAAAGTCTGTAACCGCCGCTTGCCGTCAGGGCACGGTACTCTGCCTCCAGCAAGACGCCGTCTTCCGTTGTGATGAATGGCGTTAGGGTGAGGTCACGGGTTGGCGAAATCTCGATGAAATATGGAATTTTGACGGAATAGCCAATCGTGCTGTCCTCTCCGAATTCCAGAGGCAGCAAACCGCTTCTTCGTTTTACAGAAGGGTCAGGGTGGCGAAAATATGGGAGATAGGCGACCGGCACGCCCTCGACATCGAACGTCGCGTCTTGATAAATGATATCGCGGGTTTGCTCATCATGAATGACGCGCGCGGCACGAACCCGCCAGAGCGGTGTCGGATCGTCGAAACAGACTTCGCAAGGACTATAGACCGCTTTGGAGAGGACCGTGAAACGGCCTTCAATACGTTGGCCATCAACAGCCGCAAATCGCCCGTTGCCGCCCAGTAGCGCTCTTGGCTCAGAGATACTTCCATCTTCTAGGGTGACGTTGAGTTCCGCTGAATCTGCAAAAAGGTATGTACCGTCCTCGTTACGAAGCGCGACCGCACCCTCCGCGCGCACCCGGCCGCGAGCTTGATCATATTCTAAGCGGTCCGCCGCCAGAATTCTGGTCCCGTAGTAGGCCTCTGCGTTTCCACTCGCGCTGGCAACAGAGCCCTCGGTATCATAGGCAACTTGGTCCGCGACAATGATGAGTGGTTCGTCTGAACTGGCGGCACGAAACTGCAATAAATCTTGGGCATCCTGCGCGAGCGCGGCCTTTCCGAGCATCGCAATGGTAAGAGCCTGAAGCAGCACCAGTAGAAATCGTGGCATTTCAGACTTCCCGAAAGTGAATAGACAGAGCCAAGCCTAGGAATGCGGCCCCGAAAACCGGACCCCACGCCCCTAACGCGGCGGGAGCGGCACCGGATGCGCCGAGAGCCATACTGACATCACTCATGAAGTAGAAGCCAAATCCTGTCAAAGCACAACCTAACGCGATGCGGCCATAACTCGCAAACCGTGGCGGCCGGATCGCAAACGCGGCCGCAATTAATGTCATTGCAGCCAAAAGGGCCGGGAGGGCCAACATCGCATGAAAATGGGCTTTGTGGCGGCGTGCGGAAAAACCCGCAGCCTCCATATTCTCAATCACGTCGGGTAGCCGCCAGAAAGAAATCGAATCGGGCTGCGCGAAGCTGTTCTGAATTTCTTCTGCACTCATTTTTGTCGGGATATTCAGAAACTCGACCGCCTCTTCCTCAGGTGGTGCGGCAACGTCTAGACGAACCTTTCGGATTGTGGCGTCGGATAATTTCCAATATCCCTCAAGCAGCTCTGCAACAGGGGCATCAATTCGCTGACTCAAGGCATCTTTTTCATCGAATTGGAGAAAGGTTGCGTCGCGCAAAACGGACCCTTCCGCATTCGTTCGGGCGGCATGAATGACGACTTGCTGCGTACCGCCGCCTTCGCGCAACCATAAGCCTTCGCTAGAAACCGAGAAAAGTGTTCCACGGCCTTTAAAATGCTTTGCCTCCATCTGTTCGTAAATGCTCAAAGCCGCCGCTGATAACGGGGCGTATACGCATATAGCCGTCAAACCGATCAACGCTGCCGTCACAATTCCCGGTCTCGCCATGCCCCAAAATGACAAGCCTGATGCAAATCCTGCGACCAGTTCGCTGGAACGCGCAAGAACCATATAGGCCCACATCGCGCTCAGAAGCATGACAAAGGGCAAGGCTTGCATTGAGATGCTCGGCGCATGAAGGAAGGCCATTGAGACGATTGCAACGAAGATCCCTTCACGGTCTCCGCTTCGGCGGAGCAGCTCCATAAAGTCTACGATTGTGATCAGCAGCAAAACCGCAACAAAAGCTGTGAGAAAAATTCTCACAACGCGTCCCGCAATGTAGCGTTGAAGCGTCATGCTGGGTTGACCTGAGTGCTGCTACGAAAACGTCCGCGCGATAATATCCACACGGCCAGCACAGACGCGGCCAAGGGCGGGATATACATTATGGGCCACGCATCAGGGGCGCCTTTGACAACGTTCTGTAAGCCCAGCCCAACGACACGCAGTGCGACTCCCAAAAGAGCAGCCGCGATCATGCGGGGAATATAGCCTCGTCGATTGAAAGACCCGTGCAACATCACAGCGGCGGCAACGACCACGATCGCAAACCCGTAGAGCGGAGAGCTAAGCTGCTCATGCCCCTCTGAAATGTACTTGCCGTAGTCGCGTTCTGATAGCTCTGGATTTTTGGGCCAGATCAAATCGTAGAAGAAAAATTCTGATGCCTTTCGCTTTCGTTGTGTCGGATCAGACACAAACTCGGAAAGGTCATATCCGATTTTGTCGAATTGAAGCAGGGAGAGAGAGTCGGACTTTGGGTCAACCCGCTGCGCCAACCCGTCAAACATCATGAGGCGGGGGCCTGAGTCCGTTTTCACGATCGACCCGCGTTGAGCATTGAAGGTCACGGCGGCATCTGGTTCGCGGGCATCATGAACCAGAACCCCCCTCATATCAGTGGGACCATTCGCTTCACGGATGTAAACCGTCAGGCCGTCGCTCGGGTGCATAAAGCGACCATCTTGAATCAAAGCTGAGACAATGTCGCTTCGCACTTCGGCGGTCCGCTCGCGCATGGCCTGTGCCCCTAAGGGGGCGAGAACTACTGTCACAATCGCGAGAGCGACAGTCACACCAACACCAAACACCAGCACGGCGCGGAGAGATGACAAACGGCCTTGCCCTGCCGAATACACGACGACAAGCTCTGAATCCGCCATCAAACGATTGATCGCAAAGATCGTCGCGCCCAACGCGGCCAAAGGAAAAACGATGGACAGCACCAGCGGCAACAAAGGCCCCGCAAAAGCCAGTAAAATTGAGGCGCTTTGACCATTGTTGACAATCAGATCAATGACTCGAAGCGATTGCGCCAGCCACATGACCCCGGTCAACACCAGCGTGAAAAACACGAAGGGCGCGAACACTTGCCTCAAAAAATAACGGTCAATCAAGCGCATGACCGAGGCGTAGGCGGACATTTGGGCAAGGTCAAGACACTCGCATCCGCTGGCACTGGCAAAAGCGATGGGAAACGGCTACCTCTGCTGTAGATTTTGCCAACGCGCCGAGCAACGGCCACCTATAGATTAAGTCCGGGAAAGGCTCATAATGACCGTTTCGTTTCGCGATACGCCTCTAGATGATTTGTCGAAAACCATTGGAACCGTTGTTGTTTTCGCATCAACCTCCGATTTGACGCCGGTCGCGAAGGCCGCTGACGACATCATTGGCGGAACCATTACACGAGCGCTCAATGTTGAACGGTTCTCGGCAAAATCGGGTGAGGTGCTCGATATTCCTGCACCGGCGGGGATGAAGGCATCGCGACTGATGGTTGTCGGGACCGGAGACGACACGGTCACTTCGACAGAAGCGCGCACGATTGGCGGTAAACTTGGCGGTGCGCTTGCGAAATTGGATGAAGCGGGTGCGACGGTCTTCGCGGATGAGGTTGGAGATGACGCGGTCATCGCGGAACTTGCGTCGGGAATCCGGTTGCGCCGGTACTCGTTCAAAAAGTACTCGACTGAATCGGACCCCGCCACGGATCGCGGCCCCGGAAAGATTGCGATTGCCCTGCCGGACAGCGCCGGCGCGCAAGCCGCGTATGTTGAGACGGATGCGGTGGCAGAAGGGACTTTCTTCACGCGTGATCTTGTGAACGAACCGGCAAATGTGCTGTATCCTGAGAGCTTCGCCGAACGCCTGCAAGAGTTGTCGAAACTGGGTGTCGAAGTCAGCATTCTGAATGACGACGATATGGCCAAGCTTGGTATGAACGCCCTGCTCGCGGTTGGTTTAGGCAGTCGCCGCGAAAGCCGGGTTGTTATTATGAAATGGCTCGGTGCTGATGATAAATCAGCCGCTCCATTTTGTGCGGTCGGCAAGGGTGTCACCTTTGATACCGGGGGTATCTCCATCAAACCCGCTGCGGGAATGGAAGAGATGACGATGGACATGGGCGGCGCGGGCGTTGTCTCTGGCTTAATGAAAACCCTGGCGCTTCGAAAGGCGAAGGCGAATGTCATCGGTGTTGTTGGCCTGACGGAGAACATGCCCGACGGTCAAGCAACGCGCCCCGGCGACATTGTCACCGCAATGAGCGGCACCACAATCGAAATTATCAACACGGATGCAGAAGGACGGCTCGTTCTCGCAGATGTGCTCTACTATACCCAAAAAGAGTTCAAACCGCGCGCGACGGTCAACCTCGCGACCCTGACTGGCGCAATGGTTGTTGCGCTTGGGTATGATAAAGCGGGCTTTTTCTCGAATGACGATGAGTTGTCAGCTCAACTTCAGGCAGCGGCGGATAGCGAAGAAGAAGGCCTATGGCGGTTGCCACTTGGCAAAGCCTATGACGATCAAATCAAGTCGCGCTTGGCCGATATCAAAAATACCGGTGGTCGCCATGCGGGGTCGATCACGGCCGCGCAGTTCTTGAAGCGTTTTGTTGATGACAGCCCGTGGGCACATATCGACATCGCGGGTGTTGCACTGAGCAAAGAGACCAAGCCGACGATCCCAAAAGGGGCCAGCGGATGGGGCGTTTCGACCCTGAACCGCTTGGTTCGTGACGTGTTCGAAGACAGCGCGGGTGCCTGAGGCGCTTTTTTATCATCTGACCGCGCATCCGCTAGAGCGGGCGCTACCCACCCTGCTCGAAAGAACGTTGCAGAGGGGGTGGAGAGCCGTTGTGCGGGCGAGCAGCGCTGAACGTGTTGCGTCTCTCGATACGCTGCTCTGGACTTATCGCGACGACTCTTTCCTGCCACATGGCTGTGCGGGAGAGCCTTCAGCGGGCCATCACCCCGTTTATCTGACCACCGGAGACGAAATTCCAAACGACGCGGACGTGTTATTTGTCGTGGATCAGTCCGATACGGCTGATTTCACCTCAGTCACGCGCACGATCGTTATGTTCGATGGTGCAGACCAAGACGCGGTCACTTTCGCCCGCGAACAGTGGAAACGCGCGGCGGCGGAGGTCACGGCAACCTATTGGAAACAAGACGGCTCTGGCCGATGGGAAAAGGCCGCTGAAAGCACACCATCACAGTGAAAACGACACTTTAAGGTTTTGGCTCTAAAACCCCTTGCAACATAGTCAGTCGCTCGTCTAGAACGCGCGCGTGGAGAGGTGCCGGAGTGGTCGAACGGGGCGGTCTCGAAAACCGTTGAGCCTTCGCGGGTTCCGAGGGTTCGAATCCCTCTCTCTCCTCCATA
>CAZJWF010000038.1:0-27297 GCA_964549375.1 uncultured Neomegalonema sp. | reverse complement strand
TCACCATGATGAGGCCAATCGGTTCCGTCATTTCTGTGACTACAGCTGGGCTTGATTGACCCGAAAAGTACTCGGTACCAAAGTAAGCCGTGGTGGTAAGTGATGAGATAATCGCCGGAACAAAAGATAGGATGAAGAAAACGAAGAAGCGTTTAAACAGAAGCGAAAAACTTTCGCCGACAACCTGTCCAACGCCGAATGGAGGTTGCGCTCCAACCGATGGATCAGTCATGTATTCCCCGATGAAAATTGAAAAATAACGTCTGTACTTTTTTACGGAGTCTCACCAAAAATAGTAATCTGTCAGTTTCTACTCGACTTTTTCGTTGTGGAATTTATCTTGTCGCGCTTCACCGAATAATTTTTTCTGCTCAAGATGCGCACGTTGAACGCGGTAAAACGCTTTGAGGAATGCCTCTTCCTCATTTGCGGTGACGGGAAAGGCATAGTCAATTTTTTGGCGGATACGTTTGCCAACAGAGGTGAGCTCATACGCCCTGCGCGACGTGTCGGTTGATGTGATTTTGTCAGGTTTCTTTTGTAGCAGGTCGGCGAGCACTTGCAGCTCGTATGCGCCGTAATGATCAAGCTGATTGGGAAAGAACTCATACTGGCTTTCCGCAATGACAGGTTTTTCGGCAGCAAGATCGGGATAGAGCAGCGCGATAGGGTTCTGTATGACATAGGTGTTTGCAATGATGTCACCGAGGCGTTGGTTCCTCTTGTTCAACGCAGGAACGAGGAGCAAGCCAACAACCCAGATAAAGGCTACCAATCCTTCGAATGCACTATCTGGTCCGGCCAAAAGAACGGTACCCGGTGCGAAGACTTCCATCTCGCGCATCAGATTTCGAGAGATAATTTGGTGGGCGTCGAGGCTGCGACCCGTGCCGGAGACAACGCGAATGCGGCAGATGCGCTTACCGATGGTACGCCCATTCCAGATTAACTCCGAGGCGGCATAGTACGGAACACGGATCAGGAAAAACAGCAATACGCCAACGGAAAAGATAGCCAACGGATCAACGAGCCCACTCGTGAATAGAAAGATCATCAGGGCAATTAGGCCTACTACCGTGATGATAATGTCGATTATCTGTGCGCCGAAACGCGATCCTAGCGGCGCGATTTCAAAACGCAAAGGCACGCCTTCAGGGGGGAGGATTTCCTGATTTTTTCCCAACGGCGTGTGTATCCGCGGTGGAGTCTTGGCTTTTTCCTTTTTCTTACTTTTCCATCTCATTGGCGGGGTACCGTGTTACGACCCGTGCGCCAGAAGTAAGTCAACCACAGCAAGCCAATACCCCACCCAATGAAAATCCGCGCGTCCCGGTCCACGATCAATTGGCGCCCGAAACCTTCTAAGATTGCCGCCGCGACCAGCATCAGCGCCGCCATGATGGCCAGCTTTGCCGCATCGCGACCTTCTTTTCGCAATGCCGCGCGGCGGGTGAGTTGGCCGGGAAACAGAACGGCAAGGCCAAGGCGAAATCCGCCCGCTGTCGCGATGACAATCGCCGATAACTCTGTGATCCCGTGAATAGACAGCCACCCGAACAGATCCATTCCTATGCCTCGATCTACATGCAAGGCAAAGAACGCGCCCAAAATTAAACCTTGATAGGCGGATAACAGGAAGCTCGGCACACATACCGCGATGCCCAAAGCAAAGGCGAAGATGGCAATGCGTGTGTTGTGCGAAAACAGGTAACTGGCAAAAGCGCCCAGTGATCCCAAGCCGCTTTCTTCTGGGTCGTAGATCACGCTGAGCAATTCTTCGCGGCTGCTGGAGATGCCGCGTCCGCCTTGCAAGCCTCCGGGGACGAAGGTGTTGTACCACAAAGGATCGTCGAGAAAGAGCAGATAGCCGATGATGGCTCCGATCATTAACGAGACAAAGGCGAGCAAAATCGCCGGGAGAGATCGGCGCATCGCGGCGGGGCCACTATGCGTGATAAATCGTACAAAGGTGCCGCGCACGGATTCTTGCGGCGCATACACCGTGAGATACGCGCGGCAACACAGCGCCTCTAGGTATTCTTGTAGCGCCTTATCGAGCGATATTTCCCGCGCCACCGACAGCGATGCGACGGCTTGCCGATAGAGCTGCGAAAGATCGCGGGCATCTTCGAAATTTAGTGCACGCAATCCTCCTCGTTCGGTTTGCTCAACAATCCGGTCAAGGCGGGTCCAGTCGGCTTCGCGTTCTTGCCTGAATCGAGCGGAACGAATGATGCTGACGGATTCGCTCATACCATCTCCCGCGCTTTGATTTGCAGATAGGTCGAGATCAGGCTCGCCGTCATCTGTTTCGGCCCGGCTTCAATGCACAACACGCCGAGGCGGCGCAGGCGATCCAAAACGACGCGGCGCTCTTGTAAAAACTGTTCAGCTGAGACCGACCGGGCTACATCCGTCAGGTTTCCCGGCGCAGAATTCGTCACGGTTGTCAGTTCGGGATCGCCAAGGGTGGCAAACACGATCAAGTGGCGCTTATTCAGCACGGATACGTTTTCCAGCAAAAGCTCTGCTGTCGTCGTATCCACAAAATCGGAAAAGATGACGATTAAGCTGCGCCGTTTCAGGCGTGCTTGCAGGAATGCTGCTGCTAGGGTGTGGTTCGTTTCGACTGAGCGATAGTCCAGCTCTCCTGCACGAGATCGCAGATGGGCAAATGCGCTTCGCCCACCTTCGGGGGGTAGGAAAAAGCGAGGCTTGACGTCAAAGGCGAACATCCCGATTTGGTCGCCGCCTTGCACAGCCGCCCAAGCGATAGCGAGCGCGGCGTTGATTTGATGATCAATTTTCGGTAGCCCCGCAATTTCCTCACGCATCAGATAGCCGTTGTCGAGTGCGAGGATGATATGATGGTTCCGCTCGGCGCGCATTTCCTTGGCTACGAGACTCCGGTGACTGGCGGAGCGCTTCCAGTCGATCGAGCGCACGTCCATCCCGGTTGTGAAATCGCGTAACTGATGAAAATCGCTTCCCTCGCCGCGCATGGCGTTTTCTTTCACGCCGAACATGTTCGAACGGACCATAACATCAATCTGACCTGAGCTGATGGGGCGAATATTCGGCAGGATGACCAGCTTTTGCTCCATCGTCAGAGAAGGAACAAATTCGATCAGGCCAAACCGCCCCGGCCAGAACAGCCACAAACGGTCGAAGCTCCAGGCTCCGCGACGTTTTCCCCATAAAGAAGCCCGCGCTTCGCTGCCGGTTTCCGTTGGAACAAAAGCCATAGTTTCTGGCCCGGACAGCCCATCGGGATAATGCAGCCGGCATCTCATTCCCGCTGGGGCCGCGCCGCTGGTGTCGGCAATCGAGAAACGTACTGGAATGTCTTCGCCGGAAAAGGCCTCGCTCGGCATGTCGATATGCAACGAGAGTTTTCCGCGCGGTCGGCTGGCGACAATATCTGCAAGAATAGCTAGCGCTAGTAAGGCCCAGACGGCCAATGTTAGCCCGATTGTGCCACGGCCCGACACAATAACCAGAACCGGCAGTAAGAATGCAAATAGCGCAATCTTTAGGAGGAGCGGCGAAGGGCGCATTAGCGCGGCGCCTCGATCCGGTTGAGGATGTTTTCCAGAACGCTATCGGCGGAGCGCCCTTCGATTTCGGCGCTAGGACCAATCACAATCCGATGGCGCATGGCGGGCGGGTAGAGCAACTTAACATCATCAGGTATGGCATAATCGCGCCCGTCCAGAGCAGCATGTGCGCGGACAGCGCCGCAGAGCGCATCAGCAGCCCGCGTCGAGGCACCGTTTGAAATGTCGGGATCATTGCGCGTCGCACGCACCAATTCCAGCACATATTTCAAGACTGAATCGTCTAGTCGAATTCCGTCCACCAAGGCGCATCCGGCATCAATCTGTTCGCGTGTGATGGCCGCCGTAATCTGTGCTTTTCGGGTGGCATGATCGAGTGCTTGCCCCGCATGGCGGCGCAGGATTTCAAGTTCGGTTTCCTCGTCGGGGAAATCCACATCAATTTTGAAGAGGAAGCGATCAAGTTGCGCTTCGGGCAGGGGATACGTGCCTTGCTGCTCAATCGGATTTTGCGTTGCGATTACCATGAAGCACGTGCTGAGCGGATTATCCTTGCCGTCAAGCGTCACTGTGCGCTCTTGCATGGCTTGCAACAGCGCAGCTTGTGTTTTGGGCGGCGCACGGTTGATCTCATCTGCGAGTAGGATTTCGGTGAAGATCGGCCCTTTGGTCAGGCGGAACTCGTTCGTTTGAAAATCAAAGATGCTGGTGCCAAGAACATCGCCGGGCATCAGGTCGGGAGTGAATTGCACGCGCCCGAAATCAAGGTGCAGGGCGGCAGAAAGGCTTTGCGCCAATAGTGTTTTTGCGGTGCCGGGCGGACCCTCCATCAGACAGTGACCGCGCGCGAAAAGACCCACGAGCAATTGATCAACAGCTTCTCGCTGACCGAGGACGGCAATGCCAATCTCGGCGCGAATTTGATCAGCCAATGCGCCGAGTTCTTCCAAATTCATCCAATATCCTTTCGATCAAATCGTCGAGGCGACCCGTTACGCTCAACAGCGTGTTGGGTGAGGTTGCCTCGGCAAACGTGGTTTCGTTTATGTCAGAAAGTTGCTGTGCGAGGTCAGGAGAGCGGCGGGCAACAGCCGCGATCAATCGGTTATGTCCAGCACCGTCATGCGCGCGATGTACGCCCAGAATTTCACCGGTAAGGGTGTCAAGCCGCCCGTCGATATAGGTACGTACCAAGACGTCATCGCGTCCAGTCAGGCGCAGCAACCGTGCTTTGGTATCAACCGAAACAAGGCGTGACGCGCGCAAACCGTTTTCCTCGTCGGCGCGGGCATCTGCCGCCCCGAACCGCCACCATGCGCGCCAAAAGACCAACCCACCGAGAACGGAAAGGCTCAGCCAGATAATTGAGAACGGATATTCGAAAAACCGTGCGAGTTCGCTCCAACTGCGTTGGCCCTGACTGCGGCCACGGTTGCGACGGCTCCAAGTCGAGGTGGTCACATCGACGATGATGTCTCCGTCACTTTTGGCCAGCGTCGACAGCCAAGCCAGGGATGCTTCGGCGTTTTGTCCTTGTGACAGGCCATGATTGTTCAACAGATCGGGGTCGGCCAATACCCAAAAATCTGCAGCGCCAAGGGAACAACGTCCCAACAAGAGCGCGGACTTTGTGCCAATGAGTGGCTCGCACGATGAATCTTTGAGCGTTTGCGGATAGTGTAGTTTGTATTCGTGCTTGGACGGAGTGGACCCGAATAGGACCGCCCGCTCTTTGTCGCGAACGAGGCTGCCCATATCGCCGTCGATTTGTGGGATCAGCGTATCGGCGCTGTCATCGGCGATCAGAAGTTCGGGGTGCAGTGCTGCGGTGCTTCGCACTCCGGCCCGCCATTTCGGCATGACGAGCAGGGTTGGCAACTGATTTAATTTGCGGCGCACGATGTTGCGGCGGATATCTCGATCCGTCTCAGCCATCGCGGCCACGTCGTCGTTGGTATTCCCCTGAGGACGGTTCAGGTCGACATCGAAGAGGGGCAGGATACGCAAAGCCACATCGTCGCGTTCCAGCACGGCCCGACCATAGAAATTTCGCGCCTTAATCTCGTTTTCGGTCAGCCACAGTGCCAAACCGTCGAAACCAGTAGCGGAGCGGTTGATAGTGATCGAGCGCGTTGTTTGACCGATCAAGAAAAGTCCGACTAGTAAGACAAGAAAACCGCCAATCAACAACAGGTTCGTTGATTTACTGCGCTGCGCCGGTCCGCCCGCGATTGGCATGCGATCTGTCACGCTGTCATTCCTGTACGCAGCATGGTGCGGGCGCGGGTCAGGCAGTCTTCGAAGATGCCATCTTCAACATGGCGACCGCCAAACCACGCGAGTTCGGCCTGGCGGTTGACATGGCGAAGACTATCAATATGGACAGATGTGCGCGGCAAGGCTTTCAGCGACTCTCGTGCGGTCCAGCTTCTGCCGGGGCGGATACCGGCTTTTTCGGCGGCCTTGGCCAGTAACCGCCCGGTTAGCAGGTGCAAAGCGCGCCGTCTGTCGCTCATCTCCTCAATTTCGGCCAGAAAGGCGGCGTCCGATTGGGGCAAGTCGTTGTGGTTTACAGTCTGGCGACTGATTGCACCTGAGGAATTTTTCGTTCGCTTGCCGTCTTGTGGTTTGCTGCTGAAAGATACAAGGCCTCCCGCGCTGTTCTGAAAAATCACGAAGGCGATACCGAACAGAATAACGGCAGAGATGAGGAACCAACCAGTCTTTCCGGGGGCCAACAGATCTATCTTGTTTCCGTCTGACGACTCTTGCCCGTCTGGGGTTTCCTTCTTTTTGCTACGGTCGAGATCAAGCGTGTCAGTGGGGAGTAGGTAATCAATTTCTGTCTGAAGTCGTCGATCTTTGGCCAGTTCGACATAACGTTCCGCACAAACCTCGCAGGATTCTTGTGCTGATGATGTTGCGGTGAACATGCCGCTGATCGCGACAAAGCATAAAACCTTGAGGAGAGATTCAAATCGCACGATGTCAACTCGATCCGACTTTGGCGGGTAACTTCATGACATAACCCCTCATTTGCTCTCCTCCGTCAATGACCGAGGTAGATCAATTGGAGTCGATCTCGCTCATTTTCTCGATGACATCGCACATCATTTTTGCGGCGTCATAAATCGGTATTGGTGCGTCTAGGACTTTTTGCCGACGCGATCTGCCAGTGCCTTAACAAGTTCGCCCATTTCGGGCTGCGACAGCATTTTTCGGGCACGTTTGACGCCGACGAGTTTGCGTTTGCGTTGCGATTTTTCAGGGAATTTCTTGTGGAACTTTTCGATCTTGAGTGGATAGAGCGCCACGTCCACGTTCCAAGCGTCCTCGCCGCGCACTTTCAAAGACAGATAACGGCCCAACGGTTTTCGGTCGATGGAACCGGAGACGCCCGTTTCTTCATAGGCCTCTTGCGCTGCCGCTTTCCACTCTTTCGCTTTACCCAATGACCCCTTGGGAAAAACCCAACGTCCGGTCCGCCGCGAGGTGACAATCATGATCTTGAGTTTACCGTTTTCATAACGGTAGGGGATGGCAGCGGCTTGAGGTTGGACACGTTCAATGGTTGGTTCGGTTGGCGCGTCTTTTAAGCCGATTGTTCGTTTTGCTTCTTTCATGCGCGGTGTGGACTTTCCGACGACCGCACGTCAACACACGCTCGCAGAAACCTTTTGATGAGTTAGGATAGTGTGGCTGCTCTTTTTTAATAACGTTACGAATGACTTATGAAAAAAGCAATAAAAAATGGAGCAAAGCGCCTGAACGCTGAGGTGTTGCAGGCGAAAGCAGAGGTCGCCTTGTTGGCGGATCTTGGTTTGGTGTCGTCGGGATGTGCGATGACTTTTTCAGACGGAACCGCATGGTGACGAACTGGACGGGCATGGCTCGCACCTTTGGGATTGCAGTCTTCGGTATTGTCGTTTTCTTTTTATTGGGACTGCCTTTGCCGTTCTTATTGGGACCGATGTTCGCGTGCCTCATCGGTGCGTTGCTGCAGGTGCGATTGGCTGGTTTCGGTCTCGCGGGTGATGCGACCCGCACGATTTTGGGCGTCGCCGTGGGCGGGTCGATTAAACCGGAGTTGTTTGACCGTGTCGGCGAAATGGCGGTGACTTTGGCGCTGACGCCGCTGTTTGTTATTCTGATTGGGGCAATTGGATATCCGTATTTTCGGCGAGTCTGCGGCTTTTCTGAGCCGACGGCATATTTTTCGGCAATGCCCGGCGGCTTGCAGGACATGATCGTTTTTGGGGAAGAGGCGGGTGCTGATGTGCGCGCTTTGACGCTCGTTCATGCAACGCGAGTTCTGGTGATTGTCTCGGTCGCTCCGTTTCTGATGGAGGCATTTTACGACGTTACCGTTTCGGGCCAACCGACGCCGGGAGTACCGTTTGTCGAGACACCCTTGATGCAAGGTTTGATCATGACCGCGTGCGCCCTGATTGGTTGGCAGGGCGGGAAACGCATTGGTCTGTTCGGAGCGTCAATCGTCGGGCCATTGATCCTTGCGGGCGCGGCGAGCTTGTCCGGGTGGCTAACCCAACGACCACCGATGGAAGCAATCATTGTCGCGCAGTTCTTTATCGGCGCAGGGGTGGGCGTGAAATATATCGGCGCGACGATGCGCGAATTGCGCGGGACGATCCTTGCTTCGTTGGGGTTTTGCGTGCTGCTCGGGATTGTTGCTTTCGTATTTGAAGCGACGATTACCGTTTTCGGCCTTGCACCGCCGCTGGAGGCGTTTTTATCCTTCGCGCCGGGCGGGCAAGCAGAGATGGCCTTGCTGGCACTGGTAGCTGGTGCGGATGTCGCCTTCGTTGTCGCGCATCATTTAGTTCGGATTATTGTCGTTATTCTCGGTGCGCCTTTGGTGGCGCGTCGATTGTGACGGTGGGTTACGAAGCGATCAGCGGGAACCAGTCTTCTCGCAACCGATCTCCATCCGTCATACCGTGACCGGGGAAGGGCGGTGATGTTTTTCCGGGCCTCGTGATAAAGCGCGCGTCATCGCCAACCAGTCGAAGCGAAAACGCTCGCCTCCTTGAATCGCTTAGGTTGCCGCGCGCACCGTGCAAAGTCTTATAGTGAAACGCGACCGCATCACCGGGCTGCATTGGCCATTCGAGAACCCGATACTTATCCGGCTCGCCGTCAGGATTGGGTACGGCGATATAATCGTCTTCGTTCGGGTAAAAGTTGGCTTCGTCCAGCCATTTGGTCGGTAAAACTGGTTTTGGCCATTTATGTGACCCCGCAATCAAACGAAGGGACGCTTCGGCGACAGGATCAACGGGCACCCAAAAGCTGACGGTTTGTTCGCCTTCGATGAAATAATAGGGCGCGTCTTGGTGCCACGGGGTTGGTTTTGATGTGCCGGGCTCCTTGACAAGCACATGATCGTGGAAAACCTGAACTCGCTTTGAGTGCATTAAAGCGGCGGCGGTTTCGGCGGCTTTCGATTTTTCGATAACCTCGCCAAATTCAGGGATGCGTTGCCAGTTGCAATAATCATCGAAAAAGCGACCCGCTTCGCCTTCCTTGAGGTTTTCCGCAGCATAAGGACCGGGTTCCGAGATATTACGCGCGATTCCATCACGCAGCGTGTCGACCCAATCTTTGAAAAGACCAGGTATCAAGACGGCGCCATCGCGGCGATAATCTTCGATCTGCTGGTCTGTGATGGACATGGTTCTAATCTCGTTTTTTCAGCAACCAGAGCGATACAGTCAGCGCGTCGTTGCCGTTCGTGCCCTCGGCTGGAATCTCCTGATAGTCTTGTGCCGTCAATCCTGCCGAACCGGCCATCTCCTCGATTTCCGCGCGCGAGAACCCTAAGCGCCGGTGCGCGTGGCTTTCTCGCAGAGTTTCGGCGTCATGAGGGGCAAAATCAACCACCAGGAGGGGGCTGTCATTCGATAGGATTCGAGCCGCCTCGGCAATGGCAAGCGACGGTTCGACGAGGAAGTGCAGGACTTGGTGCAAAATCGCGCCGTCCGCACTGTTTGCCGCATCGGGGAGCGCGAGAATATCCGCTTGTCGCAGTTCAGCGTGTTTGATCCCGGCGGCTGTTAAACGTGCTCGTGCGAGTGCCAGCATAGGCTGGTTGACGTCGTATCCGAGTGCCGCCGTGTAGCGGTCGGCAAAAAGCTCCAGCATTCTGCCGGTGCCCGTTCCAAGGTCCACAAGATGCAAGAATGAGGCGCCCGCTGGACTAAACATTTGTAGCGCAGCGGCTTCTACGGCAGCTTCAGGTGCGTGCATTGACCGCAACTCGTCCCAGTGGTCGGCATTTTCTTCGAAATATGTTTCAGCCAACTCTGCGCGCTTTTCGCGGATGATTTCGAGACGGTGCTGGTCGCGCTCTAAAATGGAGTCTTCGGTAGACAAAGCGTCGAGTGCAAAATGCGTCAACCGTGAACCGAAGCCGTCGCGGGTCAACCGAAAGAACGCCCAACTGCCCTCACGGCGGCGCTCAATCAGTCCAGCATCGGTCATCAGTTTGAGGTGGCGTGAGATACGGGGTTGGCTTTGGGCGAGGACTTGGGTCAACTCGCTGACGGCAAGTTCATCTCGCGAAAGAGCATGCAGAATCCGCAGGCGCGTTTCTTCGCCTGCCCCGCGGAGGGCTTCGAGGACTCGGTCCAGCTTTTCTCTCGCTTCCATAGCGGCATATGGCCCATGAAACCTGCGCTACGCAAGCGATCCGAGGCCAAAAAGCAACGATGATGCGACGAAGTTACAAAACGCTTTTGCTCGCGCTATCTCAACCGCTAGGGTTGGGGAGAATACTTGGGACAAGGTTGAGTCGGATGCGTAATACAGTTTTTGGGCGGGGGTCCAGTTTTCGTACTGCTTGGATGGCGATTGCCGTCGTTGCGCTTTCCGCCTGTTCAGGCGGGATCGTGCCGGAGGAAGCCAGTGATCCGCTTGAAGGATTTAACCGGACGGTTCACACTTTTAATAAGGGGGTAGATACTGCGGTTCTGCGGCCCTTATCCAAAGGGTACGAGTTCGCTGTCCCCGAAACAGCCAAGCATATCGTGAATAACGAAGTCCGATACGTCCAGCTTCCTGTTAGTCTTGCGAATAGTGTGCTGCAGGGTGATGTGGCTCGTGCCGCGGATACGGTGGCCCGAATTTTCGTGAACACAACGCTCGGCGGCGTCGGGTTGCTTGATCCCGCAACAGAACTTGGCATTCCCGAACACGGTGAAGATTTTGGCCAAACCTTGGCGGTCTGGGGCGTTCCCTCAGGTCCCTACGTAGAATTACCGCTGCTTGGTCCTTCGACCGTTAGGGATGGATTGTCGCGCGTTGCCGATAATGCCATGAATCCGCTAACTTATGTTGGACAAGGTACGGCAACAACCATCGCGAAGGCGGCGGAAACGCCGGTACGGATCGTCGATACTCGGTTCCGCTTTGGTTCGCTTATTGACGAAGTGTTGTACGAAAATGATGACAGTTATTCGGTTGTCCGAAATACGTACCTTCAGCGCCGCAGGAGCGCCATATTGAATGGTCAGGTTAGCGAGGATGTTCTTCCAGACTTTGACGAGGAAGAAGCCTTCTAAAAGAGCCGTTTACCGGGGGCCAAGAGGATACCAAGAGGTTTGCTATGAAACGCCGTGCTTTTATTTCGCTCGCTGGAGCAACCGCGCTATCGGTTGCATTGAGTTCGGGGAGTGCGCTTGCCGCTTCGCCAGAGGCAGCGCGTTCGCTGGTCCAAAATGTGAGTAATCAAGTGATCAACTTGATCACGCAGCCTGGCGCTGCGGAGTCGAAAGCGCCTCAGCTCAAAGTGATTATGCAACAGAACATTGATATGCGCCGAGTTGCAGGCTTTGCGTTGGGTCGTTTTGCGCGTGGAACGAGTCCCGCCCAAAGGGACCGTTATGTTCAGGTATATTCGGACTACGTGTCGCGGGTGTATGCGAACCGCTTTTCGGAATATGGCGGTGAGACGATCACCGTGACGAACGCCCAAGATGTTGGCCGTAAGGGCATTTACGTCAACAGCACGGTGAACGCGAATGGCCAGAAGATTAATATCGGCTGGCAGGTTCGCGAGAACCGCAGCGGTGAGCTGAAAATTGTCGATATCAATGTTGATGGTCTGTCGATGGCTGAAAGCCAGCGTTCAGAGTTTACGCGCATGATTTCTGATCTAGGCGGTGATGTGGATGCCTTTATCGCGCGGCTTCAGACGTTGGGTGTCTGATCCACGCGGCTGATTGTCAGTTTGCACGTTCCATAGCGCCTCTCATCATTCGGTGAGAGGCGTTTCTGCGTAGCAGGGATTTCGTCGACATGGGTTTCGTGAATAATGACGGCACCGTCATTTAGCCATCCTCCGTCCAATGCAGATGCGATGGCTTTATCGCCAAGTTTCGTGTGGTAGGGCGGGTCGAGAAACAGAAAATCGAAAGGCTCTCCGCGATTGACGCCCAGGCGTGTTGCGTCGCGGCGATAGATTTTGGTTTCGCCGATGACTTCAAATGTTTCGATATTCTGACGCAGTAATGCCCGTGCTTCCGCGCCATCATCGACGAACTGCACACGTGCCGCACCCCGCGATAGTGCCTCCAGTCCCATCGCCCCCGTCCCGGCAAAAAGGTCAAGCACTCGAGCACCGTCTAGTCCGGGATAATCGCCGTGTGAGAGCACATTGAACACGGCTTCGCGCAGACGATCTGAGGAGGGGCGCAAGCGGGCCTGACCGCCATCGCCCTTTGGCCCCGCAATCGCGCGCCCCTTGAGGCGACCGCCGACGATCCTCATAGCAATTCTTCTAACGCCCCGATCAGGCGTGAGACGTCATGACCGCGTGTATAGTGCGTCATCGAAACGCGCATGACACCGATATCCGGGTCAAGGCCGAGAGCTTCCACAAGACGGCGGGCATAAAAATCATTGGCTCCGGTGATGAAGCCTCGCTCGCCGAGCGCCTTTTCCATCTCTGGCGGTGATATTTTGCTGGGCATGAACGCCACCGTTGGCGCGCGACGTGCGTCGGCAACATCCGATCCGATCAAGCGCACGCGCGGATGTGCGCTGAGAAATTTTAGCATTGGAGCGACGAGCGCGATCTCTTGGTGGCGCCATAACGCGGATACTGCACGTACTTGTCCGTGCAGGTCATTGGCCTCGACAGCGTGATGTGCTGCAAGAGCCTGAATGTAATCGAGCGTGCCGGAGGCGGCGGCGACTTGGGCGTGGTCCGGGCCTGCGGGATTAAGCTTTGAGGTTGGTGATCCGGCGTTGAAATAGTGAGACTGGTTGCCGAGGCGCTCCAGCAAGGGTGAGCGCACCGCCATCAACCCTTGATGAACGCCGTATACTTTGTAGAGGCTGAACATATAGACGTCCGCGCCAAGGTCATTCACGTCACAAATTTCGTGAGGCGCCCATGAGACGCCGTCGACAACGCTCCAAGCGCCAGCGCTGCGTGCCGCCGCAGTCAGCTCAGCAACGGGGTTTTCCTCGCCTGCCAGATTTGAGCAGTGAGTAAAGGTCACGAGCTTGGTTTTTTCGGACAAGAGCGCGTGGAAATCAGCGGGATTGAGCCGCCCAGTTTCAGGACTGACTTTCCATTCACGGATTGTCATGCCCAGATCTTCAGCCATCCGCCGCCAGACCCCAGAATTGGCCTCGTGGTCTTGGTCCGTGACGATAACTTCGTCTCCTGCCTTTAGCAGAGACCTAAAAGCATGGGAAAGCGTGTAGGTATTGGCGGAGGTTGACGGCCCAAAGGTCACTTCCGTTGCGGTAATTCCCAGCGCCTCGGCCCAACGCGCCCGCGCGCTGTCCATCGCTTGTCCGAGTGAACCGCTCGGCCCCACGCCATAGGG
Organism: uncultured Neomegalonema sp.; assembly: GCA_964549375.1. Taxonomy (GTDB): domain Bacteria; phylum Pseudomonadota; class Alphaproteobacteria; order Rhodobacterales; family Rhodobacteraceae; genus JAHDDY01. The sequence goes on along the minus strand of CAZJWF010000038.1, from coordinate 13,883 downwards.
TTGGACTTTTGTCCGGTAAAACCCGGTCAGCGCATCAATGGTTTGCACGGCGGGGTAGGACCCCCCCGCATTCTCGAAATGCGCCCATTCCTCATTTTTCGGGGCGGAAAAAGCAGGAAATTGAGCGCGAACGAAGTCGAGATCGAGGGTCGTGGCTGGCATCGGTAAAATCCTGTGCGATAAATAGGCTTTCTTACTGACACGTCCCCCTTCAAACGAAAAGGGGCCGCGCCTGCGCGCAGCCCCCGTAGGATGGTCTTTCCGAGCCAAATGGCGTCAGGAGGGTGCAGCCTCGGTCAAGAAGCGCTCCGCAGTCACCATTTTTCCGGCCTGATCGACCGTAATCCCACTAGACATTGGATCACCTCCTTTCGCTAAATTTCCGATAGAAGGAGCGTGACGGAATACGAATCGCTTTGCAAGCACTGAAAAACGGACAGGACAATATGTCATACGCAGAACTTGATATGCTCATTGGCGGCAAATGGACCAAGGGGTCCGGGGCACCGATGGATGTACTGAACCCCGCGACGGAAGAAGTTCTTGGCTCTTTGCCGACTGCCACCGATGCCGATCTCGATGCGGCCGTTGAGGCAAGCCAGAGCGGCTTTAACGAGTGGAGCGCCATGACCGCGTTGGAGCGGCAGAAAGTCATGGAGAAGGCAGCTCGCTATATCGAAGATAACATCGACCAGATCGCGCGCGATTGTACGCTGGAACAAGGCAAGCCTGTTCTTGAGTCAAAAATAGAGCTTGGTTTCGTCATCGACACGATCCGTTGGTACGGGGAAGAGGGGAAGCGCGCCTATGGCCGGATGATCCCCTCGCGCTTTCCCGGTACGCGCCTGATCGCCACGCAAGAACCAGTCGGTCCGACCTGTGCGTTTGTGGCGTGGAACTTCCCCGGTGTGAACGTCATCCGTAAGATTGCCGGTGCGCTTGGTGCTGGATGCTCGATTGTCATTAAACCTTCCGAAGAAACCCCCGCGACGGCCATTGCCATTGCCCGCGCGTTTCACGAGGCTGGCGTACCGGACGGCACCGTCAATGTTGTCTTCGGCGACCCGGCGGCGGTTTCCAGCCGCGTGCTTGCCTCAGATATTCCACGCAAAATGTCCTTCACGGGTTCAACCGCTGTCGGCAAGCTGCTCGCGCGTCAGGCAGCCGATACGCTCAAGCGTTGTACGATGGAGTTAGGCGGTCACGCGCCTGTGCTGGTCTTTGATGATGCGGATGTGGGATCGGCCGCCAAAGTTGCGGCAGCCGCCAAATTCCGAAATGCGGGGCAGGTCTGTATCTCGCCAACGCGCTTTTACGTGCAGGAAAAAGTCTACGGTGACTTCGTCGATGCCTTCGAAGAAGCAACCAAAGCCGTCAAGGTCGGCAATGGTCTGGAGGAGGGCACACAGATGGGGCCGTTGATTGCGGATCGCCGTTTGCCAGTGATGCAAGGGCTGGTGGACGATGCTGTTTCGCGCGGTGCAACGCTCGTTACAGGTGGCAAGCGCATCGGCAATCAGGGTTATTACTATGAACCCACATTGATGAAAGATGTGCCGGAAGAAGCGACGATTATGAACGACGAGCCTTTCGGTCCTGTGGTGCCGGTCACGTCCTTCCAATCCGAAGACGAAATCATTGGGCGCGCCAATAAGGTCAAAGTTGGCCTTGCCTCTTATGCCTTCACCAGTGACGGAGATCGCGCTAATCGCCTTGGCAAACAGCTCAATACCGGCATGGTCGGCATTAACTCGATGCTGGTTTCGACGCCTGAGTCTCCGTTTGGCGGTGTGGATGAGAGTGGCTACGGCTCCGAAGGCGGGATCGAAGGTCTCGACGCTTATCTCCGCACCAAATTGGTCAGCGAAACAGGGGTTTAATTTTCTGACTGCCCCGCATTAACTGTGGGGCAGCGTTTTAACGGATAAGCCGCAACGATGCCGCAAGAACACCATCCCGGCCTGTCGAGATTTCTACCCAGCCCGGGCGGGGTGGCCTTGTGGCTTTACGTTTTGGCGTTCGCGATTTTACCCGCGCTCTTCGCGTATAAAGGTTGGGTCTATATTCTGGGCACCGTCCTTTTTGCTGTCGGGCTGCGCCCTCATATCGAAGCAGCGATTGAGGGGCGTAAATTCTGGTTTGGATTTCATTTCACCGGTCGTCGGATCGGGCGCGATATTCACCTGCAACTCAGCGAGTCGTTTGCGGTCAAGGTCGCCGGGTGGGGCTTGATTTTGCTGACGTTGCTCGGTGTTCCGATTGTTGCCTTCATTGTTCAAAAGCAAGGACAGGTGTTCCTAAATCAGTTTGAGGATCGTCTGCCGGTGATCCTTGAGGCACTGCGCGATGTGCTGGGCATTGCCCATGATAGATTACCGTCGGTCTTTCCAGAGGTTGACGAAAACGGCGATTCTGGATGGAGCGGATTGACGGCGCTGCTGACGGATACGTTCGGTGATGTCGCGACGGAATTTAAAGAATCTGCAAAAAGCTACGCGGCAGATGGCATCAAAATTGTGGGTGTGTTGCTGGCCGATTGGGTCAAGCTGGTGATCTCGGCAATCATCATCGGCACGATATTGGCGAGTTGGGACAAAGAAGTTGAAATGCACCGCGATGTGATCTCTCGCGGGATCAAGGAACCTAAGTTACGCGCAAATGTTCTGCGCTACGGAGAGCTGTTTCAGGAGGGGATTAGCCTCTTCATGATCGGGTATCTGGAGGTCGCGTTGACGCTGTCCTTTATCTACGTCATCGCGATGGTGGCGATGCCATTGGGACTTGGCTTTGGCACCATCCTCTTCATGTCCGTCGTACTTGGATTTGTGACGGCGGTCCCAAAAATTGGCGGCATCCTCAGCATGTTCCTCGCCTTCTTCCTAATGTTCACGAACATTCAGCCGGGGTTGGGCTGGTTTGGCTATGAAGTTATCAGCTTTGGTTGGGGGTGGGATGTGATCATCCGCACCGCCATTATGATGGTCATTGCTAAGCTGATGGGTTTTCTAGAGGCCTACAACTTCACGCCGGAGATCATCGGCACGCGGCTGGGCATGACCAAAGTCCAAATCATCGCAACGGTGTTGGTTTGGGCTGTTGGGGCCGGGTTTTTCGGGATGATCTGGGGTGTTCTGATTTCCCTGGCGTTTCAGGCGGCTTTGCGGTTGTCAATCGAGCGGGATGAGGCTGAAACACAGCAAAAGGTTGAGGCGGCGCAATAGCGGTTTGACCGGGATCAACAGGCGGCAAAGCAGATACTCTTGCGGCGCTGAGCGATACGGGCCGCCCGCTAGGGTTTCTTGGTTAAAGAGTACTCATATCTCTTCACAACGCAGTGCAGTTTGTTTCAGCCGCTTGATCCTAGCTGTCTTATCGCCCACTTCCACGCTTCAGAACTCTTAGGAGAGATCGTGTGTTGGTTAAGTCTGTCATGAAAAAAGTTTGGTGTTTCTTCTTCGGCCCCGTTTGGGGGGAGCAGAAAGTGCCGTGCGACGAATAAATTACTCCGCCGCCTGCATTTCGGCTTCGGTATCGTTTTCGAAGGAAACCAATCCATTTTCAGCAACCCGCAGCCCGCGCGGGGCGCGTTTTAACCATGCGAGCTGATGTGAGAAATGATCGTACTCCGCCTGCGCTCGTCCGAACTCGGATGGTGGGGGAAGGTGGGCGATCCAGTGCGGCGAATATCCTTCGAGTTTGAGCTTCCCCAACAAGAGCTTGATTCTCAGATACGGCTCTAACGCCCCTTCCAAAACGGACTCCGGTCCCAAACCTACGTAGTTTTTGAGATCAGTATCTTGACGGATATGCGTGCGGACGCGGTCAACGATGGTGACTGCGGTCCCGTCAAAATCCGCCAATGCTTCCAGTTCCATCGCTTCGCGTGCTTTTGCCGCCATCGCTGTGTCTTCGGCCATCAGTTGCAGCACCCGACCGGATGCAATGGTAAACGTCAGAGACTCCATCTCTAAGCCGAAACGATGATAAAGGTGCTTGAGGAACATCTGATCATGTTCAATCAATTCGAGGCAGACGCCGATGACTTCGGGATGATGATCCGCGAAAATCCGGCGGTTTGTCTCCTTTAGCTCTTTTCTCAGAGCCACCAGTTCTTTGTTCAGCGCTTTTTTCTCGGACCGCAATGCCCGCTCGGCGGAGGTGCCGAAGATCCGCCGGTAGAGCGCGGTCACGGGACGCCAGAGCCAAAATTTGGCACGCCGCTCAGCCAGTAGGCTTTTGAGGCGAACGCGCGTTATTTCGAACTGGCGCTCAAGTGTAACGCGTTTGACTTCGATTTCTGCGGTTGCTTCGTCCAGTCCAAGATGCAGGGTGCGATGCAATTCGCGCATTTCGGCATCAATTCGGTCAAGGTCGCGGAAACCGCGTTCCGCGGTCCGAAAAGTCTCAACGAAAATCGGCTCAAAGAACTGAACGGCGATCCGAAGGCTGACCGCCGAAGGGCCGTTAAATTTTGCCTGTACGAGATAAATGAGCTCTCGATAGGTGCGCATCCGGTCCGCGACATGGCCGGTGAAACGATTGAATTCTTCCCAGTTTTCGGGCGGATGAAGTTTTGGCAATAGCTTTGAATCGGCCAATTTTTGAGCGAATTTGTCTTCAAGGATTTTGCCGGCCATGCGGCTGACAGGAACAGTTACCAGCCCCAGACCTTTGCCCTGAACGAACAGGATCATGAATAGCCATTTCAGAAACCAGAATATCGCCGCCAGCATGACGCCGCCGGTCAACCAGACCGACAGGCTGACTTCGCGAATTGTCTCGAACCAAGAGAGGTCTTCTAAAGGCACTTTGGCTAACTTTCGCTATGTTTCCGTGACGATAGCCGATCGTTGTTAAAAGGGGAAATAGGTGCGCGCGCTTGTGCTCAGCCTTTCGCGCGCTGAATACTGGCATCACGGGGTGAGAATCGAGCAAGGCGCGGCGCATTATGTTGCTGTCAGGTGATAGCTTTAAACAGCGGAATATTGAGTTCGACTATGAAAATGCGAACTCTGCGCGGCACTTCCAGCACTTTTCTTAAGTGCTCACATCCGTTTCACGCCACATTGATTTAACCGTCATCACTCTACGACCTACATTTTAAGTGCGAAGTCTAAACCGGAGGAGATTTAACATGAAAAAAGCTGTTGTATTGGTCGCATCACTTGGCGTTGTCATGGCGGCCCCGGCGTTTGCGGGCAGTGGTCACAAGGCAAAGTCGGCGGAGAAAGCAGCGCAGACGAGCGTTCCCGCGTCCGCGCGGACTGTCGAATATCGGTTTGATCTCGATAAGGCTGGTCCCGTCGGAAATCAGGTTCCTCCCCAAGATATTGGCGACGTTTTTGCGGGGAAAAACGAGGTTAAGCTGGAAGAATACTCGTTTAAGCTAAATTGAGCTGACGCTGCTGCGCCCAGCGGGTTGCGGTTGGTGTCGAGGCGGCAAATTCAGGGATTGCCGCCTCAATATTCTCGCTTGGACTCTTAGGTCTATCGCGTTAGGCATTTCGCACTTGCGATATGGGAAAAGAGATGCCGATGTTCGAGAAAATCCTGATTGCTAACCGTGGTGAGATTGCCTGCCGTGTGATGAAGACGGCGCGGAAAATGGGCATTAAGACGGTTGCGATTTACTCCGATGCTGATGCTGGTGCGCCGCATGTGCGGATGGCGGACGAAGCCGTGCATATCGGCCCCTCTGCTGCGGCGGAGAGTTATCTCGTCATGGATAAAATCTTGGATGCCATCAAGCAAACCGGCGCGCAGGCTGTTCATCCAGGTTATGGGTTTCTCTCGGAAAATGCGGCTTTTGCGGAAGCGTTGGATAAGGCCGAGGTAGCATTTATCGGCCCCGGCAAACGTGCCATCGAAGCGATGGGCGACAAGATCACCTCGAAAAAGCTGGCCGATGAGGCAGGCGTTTCGACCGTTCCCGGTCACATGGGCCTGATCGAAGACGCAGAAGAGGCGGTTAAGATCGCGACTCAGATCGGTTATCCCGTCATGATTAAGGCGTCGGCGGGTGGCGGCGGCAAAGGGATGCGGATTGCGTGGAATGATGATGAAGCGCGCGAGGGATTCGCGCTGTCACGCTCTGAAGCGCGCTCGTCTTTTGGTGATGAGCGCATTTTCATTGAAAAATTTGTCCAGAAACCGCGCCATATCGAAATTCAGGTTTTGGGCGATAAGCACGGCAACACGATCTATCTGGGTGAGCGCGAATGTTCGATCCAGCGCCGGAACCAAAAAGTCATCGAAGAAGCGCCGTCACCTTTCCTCGATGAAGCGACGCGCAAGGCGATGGGCGAGCAATCCGTCGCGCTGGCCAAAGCGGTTGATTACTCGTCGGCGGGAACCGTGGAGTTCATCGTTGATCCTGACCGGAACTTCTATTTCTTGGAAATGAATACCCGTCTGCAAGTCGAGCATCCTGTCACCGAGTTAATCACGGGAATTGATCTGGTCGAGCAGATGATCCGCGTTGCTTATGGTGAGCATCTCGCCCTTCAACAATCGGACGTAAAGCTGAATGGCTGGGCCATCGAAAGTCGCCTTTATGCCGAAGACCCTTACCGCAATTTCTTGCCATCCATTGGGCGATTGACTCGCTATCGCCCACCTGTTGAGAGCGTGGCGGAAGACGCGGTTGTCCGCAACGACACGGGCGTCGAAGAGGGTGGCGAGATTTCCATGTTCTACGATCCAATGATCGCCAAACTATGTACCTGGGCGCCCACCCGAACTGCTGCGATTGACGGGATGCAGGATGCGCTGGACGGTTTTGAGTTGGACGGCATTGGCCATAACATTCCGTTCCTGCAAGCGGTCATGAACCACGATCGTTTTCGGTCCGGCGATATTTCAACCGCATTTATTGAAGAAGAATACCCCGAAGGCTTCGAAGGTGCAGCGCTGGGCGAGGCGGAGGTTGAACGCGCTGCAGCATTGGCAACTGTTGCTCATGTGATCAGCGAAAACCGCAATGTCCTGATCTCAGGTACTTTGCCAAACCGTCAACGCGAGGTCGGGACGAAATGGGTCGCGATGATCGACAATCCGGTGGATGGACAATCCGCGCACGGCGTTTCAGCGCTGTGGGTCGAGGGTGCCGCCGAGGTATCGTTGGAGGGCGGCGAGCGCTGGCGCGTCGAAACCGACTGGACACCGGGCCAAAGCTTGATGGAGGCAACCATCGACGGGGTGCCTACCGTGATGAAACTGGCGCCCGCGGGGGATGGGTGGCGCGTTCGATGGCGTGGAGCTGACCTGAAGATCGCTGTTCGCAGCCCCCGTGCTGCGGAGTTGGCCGCGCTGATGCCCATAAAATTGCCACCTGATACGTCGAAGTTCTTGCTTTGCCCAATGCCGGGCCTTGTGGTTAGCATCAACGTCGAAGAGGGTGATGAGGTTCAAGAAGGTCAGGCCTTGGCAACTGTTGAAGCCATGAAAATGGAAAACGTGCTGCGGGCCGAGAAAAAGAGTGTTGTTGCTGCGATCAAGGCGGCCCCCGGCGACAGCCTCGCGGTTGATGAAGTAATTATCGAGTTTGCATGATTTGTCGTGGTTTCCTTGCCCTTGTTCTGATTTCCTCGTCGGCCCATGCCGACGGTTTGCCGGTCGAACCTGTAGACTTGTTTGCTACTGGAACGGTTCTGTGCAGCAATTTTGAGCCGCGTACTCGATCGTGCAGAACCATCACGACCGTCAAAGCGCTGGAGGGCGGCGTGCGTTATTCGCATAGCCGCCGCTTTGTTGCGATGCCGGACGAAAACCTGCTGCTTGAAACCGAGGGCATTGCCCGAGTGGAGGGCACGAAGGTATGCGCCGTCGGCCCAACTGCTGTTCCGCAACTGTCGCCGGACCATCACGCATACTCCGCCGTTTTGCTGGCGATTTATGAGCGTCGTCGGGACAAGAAAATTGAACGCGGTGTGTGCCACGAATACCGCCGCTGCGGACCGGGTTGGGAAGTCTATATCTCTTACGATGATGAACCGGCACCGAGGCTTGTGTCGTATACCACCGTATTTGGCCCTGATGATCCGGGACGGTTCGGCCTTAGTCTGCGCTATCGCGAGTTTGGCGTGAAGGAACGCGCCGTGTCAGAATGTTCTCCCTACGGATAACAGGCGCTATTCCCACTCCATCGTTTTAAAGACTTCGCCCGCATTTTTCTTAGCGCGTTTTTCGAACAAATCGAGATGAGCATACGGGGATTGATCGACGTGATAAGCGTCGGCCAGCCCATCACCTGCCTTGATGACCTTCCGGACTTTTTTCCGCAGATACGACAGGTAGTCGCGCGTGTAGCGGCGGACTTGCGCCATATTTGTGGGGGTGCCGTGACCGGGAATAATGTAGAGCGCGCGCAACGGTTCAAACGCTTCATCCCATGTTTCAATCCATGAAGCGCTATCAACGCCATCTGGAATCGGGGGCAATCGACCGTGCATTGCGATATCGCCTGAGAAAACGAGACGCTGTTTCTTGAGCCAGACCGCAATATTTCCGGGCGACAGTGCGGGGCCGAGATAGCGCAGGCGTATCGTAAAGCGCCCCATCTTGACGATCCGTTCTTCAACGAAAGAGTCAGTCGTGTGAACAACGTCGGTGCCGTCCGCGCGGTCTTTCAGTTTCTTTTTTGCCATTTTGAGGAATTCGTATCCGCGCTCATCGAACTCAAATGCAGCGTTGTCATGGGCAATCGTTGGGACGTCGAGCTTTGCCCAGTAGGAATTACCGAGCATGGCGTGGCCTCGTCCATTTTGGTTGATGACCAATTTCACCGGCTCGTCTGTGACCTTTTTGATCTCGTCATGCAGAGCCTCCGCAAGCAAGGCGGACCCGCCCGCGTTGACGACGACGACGCCGTCCCCCGTCACGATAAATCCAAGGTTGTTATTGTGTCCCGCATTCTCGTAATTCGGCTCTGCCGTTTGACCAACGGCGACCCAAACATGGGGAATGACCTCGATGGGCGGTGCGTAGAGCAACGACTCCGCGTATTGGTCGGGGATGGCCTCGTTGGCCAAGGCGGGCGTTGCCAGCATTAATGCCAAGGCGACAACTCGTTTCATCTTGCGCTTCCGATTTTTGCTTTCCAAAGAACATAGTGCGCCAGAGGGGTTCCTCAACGGCTATCGGTGCGCGGCGCTCTCAGGTATGACAGCGGAATGTATGATGTCATAATCATTGGGGCCGGAGCCGCCGGTATGATGTGCGGTGCGGTGGCGGGCGGGCGGGGCCAGCGCGTGCTGATTTTAGATCACGCAAAGGCGGTGGGAGAGAAGATCCGCATATCAGGCGGTGGGCGCTGTAACTTCACCAATATTCATTCAGGCCCGGCAAATTTTCTGAGCGGCAATCGGCATTTCTGCAAATCTGCACTCGCGGGGTACACGCCGCATGATTTTCTGAATCTGGTCGAGTCGTATGGCATCGCGTGGCATGAAAAGACGCTTGGGCAACTGTTCTGCGATGACAGCGCGAAACAGATCATCGCGATGTTGTTGGAGGAATGCGCCAAGGCTGGAAACGAAGTCCGGCTGCGGACCTCGATCATTGATGTCTCTCGTGAGGAAAGCGGTTTTTCGGTGGGTACGGAGGCGGGGAAGTTTGAGGCCCATGCTGTCGTTGTCGCGTGTGGCGGGCCGTCAATCCCCAAGATGGGTGCAACGGGGTACGGGTATAAGCTGGCGGAGCAATTTGGCTTGTCCGTCGTAGAGCCGCGCGCAGGCTTGGTGCCGCTGACCTTTACCGATGCGCTCAAAGAACCGTTGCAAGCGCTGTCAGGCGTCAGTGTGGACGCGGTGGTTCGGCATGGAAAAACTGCGTTTGAAGAGGCACTGCTTTTTACGCATCGTGGGTTGTCCGGACCTGCCGTCCTGCAAATCTCTTCTTTTTGGCAGCCGGGGGATACCATCCGCATTGATCTGTCGCCGGGAACCGATGTGCTAAACACGCTGAAGTCGGTGCGGCAACAGGCCCCAAAGCAATCCCCGGCGGCGGCGCTGTCGCGTTGTGTGCCCGCACGGGTGGCGGGATTTTTGACCGAGGCCGTTACACAGGTTCGTATCGCGGATATGAGTGACAAAGCACTTGGGGCCGTGGCAGAGGCAACCTCAAACTGGACGGTCAAACCGGCGGGTACCGAAGGGTTCCGGACCGCAGAGGTCACGCTTGGCGGGGTCGATACCGCTGGTTTGAACTCGAAGACGATGGAAGCGAAGGCGGTACCCGGTCTCTATTTCATCGGCGAGGTTGTCGATGTGACTGGACATCTTGGCGGGCATAATTTTCAATGGGCATGGGCCAGCGGTGTTGCGTGTGGCAAGGCGCTGGCGGAGCGGAGCTAAACGTCGCCCCGCCGTTTGATCTGTGGCGGGATAAACGCGGTGACTTCAGGCGGCTCGCCCTCGAACTTTTCAATGTCGACAAGGCAGCTATGCGCGATTGGACCTTGGCCAAGGCGTGAGGTGCCTTTGTCTAGGGTCAAGACGTTCGGGTTGCCATGTTTGCACAGACCGCCCGGTTCCACCGGATCGTACCACGCGCCCGTGCTCATTTGCATCACGCCTTGGCGGACACTGTCGCTGAGGGATACTGCCCCAAGGCAAGCGCCGCGATCATTGAAGACCCGGCAAATATCCCCCTCCGAAATTCCGCGTGCGGCGGCATCGTTTGGATTCAGCGTGATCGGCTCGCGGCCCTTTTGTTTCCCTTTTCGGCTGACTGCACCGTGGTCAAGCTGTGAGTGCAGTTTGTCCTTTGGTTGGTTCGAAATCAGGTGCAGTGGATAGGTATTCGCATTGCCGAGCCATTCAGCGGGTTCGTGCCATGATGGATGACCGGGACAATCCTCATAACCAAAGCTGTCAACGGTTTCGGAGAAAATCTCGATCTTACCGCTCGGGGTTTTGAGCGCATGGGCAACGGGATCAGCGATGAAGTCGCTCATCATGATCGTTGGTTTTGTGGGGGGTGGGACGTAGAAATATCCGTCCTTCTGCAAATCTTCGAGGCTGGGCATTTCCACCTCAACGCGCTGTTTCGTGACGTCATAAATCCAGCGCAGCCAATCGGCCTCGTCCCGGCCTTCGGTGAAAGTTTCTTCGGTGCCAAGAACCTTCGCAATTCCCGCGAAGATATCGTAGTCATTGCGGGCCTCGCCGGGGGCTTCGGAGACTTTGCTCATGGCGATAATGTACGGGTCGCGCTGCGCCATCGCGATGTCGGTTCGCTCTAGCGGTGTGGTGCAGGGCAAGACAATATCCGAATGCCGTGCCATCGCATTCCAACACCATTCGTTTGTGATGATCGTCTCAGGTTTTCGCCACGCGCGCAGCATTCGGTTAATATCTTGGTGGTGGTGAAACGGATTGCCGCCTGCCCACCAGACCATGCGCGTATCGGGGTAAGTTCGCTTCTCGCCATTGAAATCAAAGGTGCCGTTGGGGTTTTCCAGCAGCTCGGTAATCCGGGCGACGGGGATAAAGTCGGCGACAGGTTTGTCTCCTTGCGGCAGGGAACCTGCGTCGAGCATCGTGAAGTGATGGCCGATACTGTTTTCGGCGGAATACCCGAACCCGATGCCGCCCCCAGGTGTTCCGATCTGCCCCAACATTGCTGTCAGAGCGATGACCGCCCAATAGGTTTGCTCGCCGTGGTCTTGCCGCGTCAGCGACCAAGCAACCGAGAGCATGGTGCGCTGTGACGCCATGCGCCGCGCGAGGTCGCGGATCGTGTCGGCGGGTAACTCTGAAATCGCGGCGGCCCAATCCGCGTCTTTTGGGGTGCCGTCAGTTTCGCCCATGACATAAGCGGCAAAGCGGTCAAAGCCGACAGTGTATTTGGCGAGGAAGTCCGCGTCATGCAGGTTCTCGCTAATGAGGGTATGCGCGAGGCCAATCATGATGGCGGTGTCCGTGCTGGGGCGCGGTGCGAGCCATTCCGCACCCAGCTCATCCATCATGTCGGAGCGCAGCGGCCCAATATTCACGAAATGTGTTCCCGCAGCACGAGCCGCACGCAGCCCGCGCGTCTGTACATGCTCGCCAAGCGCCCCGGATTCAATCTGGCCGTTCTTGACGGGCACACCGCCGAATGCGACGAAGAGATCACAATCGCCCTTGATGGATTCCCAACTCGTGGCAGAGCCCATAAATTCGCGGAAGCCGCCGAGGATATGCGGGACCATCGCTTCGGCGGCGGCGAAGCTGTAGGTGCCAAAAGAATTCGTATATCCGCCGACCGTATTCAGGAACCGCTTGAGCTGACTGGGGGCATGATGAAATCGCCCCGCGCTCGCCCAACCGTAACATCCCGCATATATTGCTGAGTTTCCGTAATCGCGACAAATGCGCGTGATGTCGTCGGCGATCAGGCGATTCACCTCATCCCAAGAGACGGCGACAAAAGCCTCTTGTCCGCGTTTATCGGTCTTTGCACCGGGGCCATCGATGAGCCAGCTCTCGCGGACCATCGGCTCCGTGATGCGGGTTGGACCGGTTTGTACATCGAGAATACCGCGGCCAATAGGCGAGGGGTCGGGATCACGTTCAAAATCGAGCATTTCGACGGCTTGGCCATTCTCAGAGCGTACACGGTACGTGCCCCAGTGATTGGCGGTAAGCGGTAGGCTCGTATCAGTCATGGCGTGGTCCTGATTGGCGGTCGGTTCGGGTATCCTATCGCGAGAGAAACGATCTGTATATTGTCGTAGGAATGGGGGAATAGTTGCGCGAAGTCGCGAGACTGTTACCGCTTTTTCGATAGGGAAACTTTCGCAGCCAGTTACGCTATATTTCAGCGAGTTTCTTGTACGGGGTAATTATGATCATCGCAGCACGAGAAGCGATTGCGCCGCGTGATCCGATAGCGGCGTTAACGGGCTACGAGCCGAGCGTTATAGGCGCTCCGGTTAGTTCCTATGATCTGATGGCGATTGGGCCTTTTGTACTCGCGGCGGTGGTGGTGGCCGGTGTTCGAAAAATGAGGCGTCCACGCGATTGATCGGTACTGCCAAGGTTAGGATTTCAGGCCGTAGTTAGAGAATCCTGCAAGCGTATCTGCGATGTCAGCTTCACTGAGCAAGACTGGCCCACCAACGGCAAGGCTGAGGCAGTACTGCTTGGCGAGGGTTTCCAATTCAATGGCGCGCCACATGGCTTTCGCCAGTGACTCGCCGATAACCACCATTCCATGATTGGCGAGCAGGCAGGCCGTGCGATCCTGCATCGCCTTTATGGTCAGGTCCGAAAGTTCAGCGGTGCCATAGGTCGCATATCCGGCACAGCGAACAGTATTCCCCCCAAACGCGGCGACCATATAGTGACATGCGGGAATCTCTTTGCGCGCAATGGCCAATGCCGTGCAATAGGCGGGATGTGCGTGAACGACGGCCTGTGCATCCGCGCGTTCGCGCAGAAGCGCTTGATGAAAGCGCCATTCGGTTGAGGGATTGAGCGGCCCCTCAAACGCACCGCTCTCGTCGTCAAGCCGAACGGACGCGATCATTTCTGGCGTCATCTCATCGTAAGGTGTTGCAGATGGGGAGATCAGCATCCGGTCCTTAAATCGTGCTGAGATATTGCCGGATGTCCCTTGATTAATGCCGCTGGAGTTCAATTCGCGGCAACGGGCGACAATCTCAGCGCGCACGTCTTGTTCGGCTTGGTCCATGTTGCGATCATCCTGTCATCCCCTTTGGAGGTCTGACTGTCCGAGATTGGTGAGGTCAGTGCAAGTCATCTGAAGGAGGCGGGCGATAGGACGAGCGTTCCCAATGCCTTGCGCTGGGGTTGCGCGGTCCTGTCCAACCTTTGCGGCAACAGGCGCGGTTTTGCGGCGTGGATCGGTCTGACCCAAAAACAGAACTCGACCGGAGG
>CAZJWF010000037.1:0-27340 GCA_964549375.1 uncultured Neomegalonema sp. | reverse complement strand
ACCCGCAAGGCAATGCAAAGCATTGAGCGCCACAAACAAGCGCAGGAAAAGGATGCGCTCGTGTTGGGTATGGCACTGGATTCGTTCGGTAATTCCACCTCTGAGGGTAGGCTTTCCGGCGTGATTTGGACAGGCCGTCTGGTGAGTGGTGGTATTGCCCTGATTCTTTGTGCCTACGCTTTCTGGAATGCCCTCTGATCGCGGTGAGGCCTGATTATTTGTTCAGTGCTTTCATAGCGTCCGCATACCCTCCAACGGCGCTAACGCCGCTTTCAGTCAAGGCGTAGACGCCTTTCCCTGTCCGTTGGAACCAGCCGTAATGATCGTCATACATGATCTGGCGTGCCTTCGGAACGTCAGTCGCCGTTGCCACATCAGAGGCTTTCGATGGCCCCTCGGCGTCCAGAAAAGCGAGGCAACGTAGCGCGTCCTGTCGATAGGCTGTCATCCGCCCTTGTCGAGTGGAGGAACCGCCCTCGTTTGGATCCCCGACGCGACGTTGGAATTCATCGAGAAGAGCAGATTTTTTCTTTTTTGATTTGCGCGGACTATAGGGGCCGGGATCCGCATAGATCTCGACGAAGCCGTCTTTGAGGCGAACCGTCATAAGCCCAAGCCCTAATCGTCTGCATAGTTTGATATTGCTGCGAATGGCGCGCCATGCCGCAGCGCCCGAACCGCGCGGAACCGCGATGTAGACGGTATCTGTCAGCGTCAGCCGTTCAATGGCTTGATGAAAAAGCGAGAGCGAGAAGTTGGTTTTTAACTCAACGATGACCGGGTCTTCGCCGGCGCGATACCCCACGACATCTGCATCACCAATTTCACCTTTGACTTCATAACCTTGATCTTCCAGCAGGGACTTTACCGGATGATAGAGATCGGTTTCGAGAGGGCGTTTTGTGGCCATAGCGCTGCATAGCGCAAAGCGATCGTGCGAGACAATTCTTGCGGATTCCCGAATCCCTTTGGATTCCTTGCGATAGAGCAGTAGGTTCCGCGCGATTCCATGCCTTAGGGGACTTTATCCATGACTGACGCTGCCTTGGCTCAAATGCCTAATGCGATCCGTATTCTTGCGCTGGATGCGGTGAAAGCGGCCAATTCTGGCCATAGTGGAATGCCTATGGGCATGGCAGACGCCGCCACCGTCCTCTTTACCCGCCACATGAAGATCGATCCGTCCAACCCAAATTGGCCGGACCGGGATCGTTTTGTGTTGTCGGCGGGGCATGGCTCGATGCTGATTTACGCGGTGAACCATCTGCTTGGCTACAAAGATATGACGATTGAGCAGATCAAGAACTTTCGTCAGTTGGGCAGTATTACAGCAGGCCACCCCGAACATGGCCACGCCGATGGCGTAGAGACGACGACTGGACCGCTGGGGCAGGGCATTGCGAATGCAGTTGGTATGGCATTGGCTGAAAAGATGCTGGCGGCGCGTTTCGGGTCCGATCTTGTAGATCACCATACTTATGTTTTTGCGGGCGATGGCTGTCTGATGGAGGGGATCAGCCATGAGGCCATCGATATGGCCGGGCATCTCAACCTCTCCAAGCTGATTGTCCTGTTCGATGACAATGCCGTCACGATTGACGGTATGACTGATCTGTCGACCTCGATGGATCAGAAAACGCGCTTTTCCGCCGCTGGTTGGGAAGTAATGGAGGTCGATGGTCATGATATGGATGCGCTGGACGCAGCCATTGAAACGGCGAAAAGGTCTGACAAACCAACGATGATTGCGTGTAACACAATCATTGGTTTTGGTGCTCCGACATTGGCAGGCAAGCCAAAGGCGCATGGTGCCATCACTGGCGACGACGAGATTGCAGGCGTTCGCGAGGCCGTCGGATGGGCACATGAGCCTTTCGTTATTCCCGATGATGTCATGCAGCTGTGGCGTAATGCGGGCGCCGAAGGGACCGCCCACCGCGAAGCATGGGAAGCACGCCTCGCTAAGTCGGTCGATAGTTCTTCATTCAAAGCCGCAATGTCAGGCAAGCTACCCGACGATTTTGTGGCGCAGATGAACGCTCACAAAGAGAAAATGGCGGCGGAAGCGCCCAAGTTGGCGACGCGCGCCGCGTCCGGCAAAGCATTGGAGGTGATCAATGCCTCGACGCCGCTGACGATTGGGGGGTCGGCCGACCTGACTGGATCGAACAACACCAAGACGTCCGACATGATAGACGTGACCGCTGCCGATGCGTCTGGTCGTTACATCAACTATGGTGTGCGCGAGCATATCATGGCCTCGGCGATGAACGGTATCGCGTTACATGGCGGGTTTATTCCTTACGGTGGGACGTTCCTCGTCTTCACTGATTACGCGCGCCCAGCCATTCGGCTCAGCGCACTCATGGGACAGCGGGTCATCTATGTGATGACGCACGATTCCATCGGCGTTGGTGAAGACGGCCCGACACACCAACCTGTCGAGCATGTCGCCGCGCTGCGGACGATCCCCAACCTCAATGTGTTCCGACCCTGCGATGCTGTGGAAACCGCCGAAGCTTGGATGGCCGCGTTAGAGGACGAGACGACCCCCACAGTCCTTGCTCTCTCGCGGCAAGGGCTGAGCGCTGTCCGCAAAGAACACACCACCGAGAACCTCGCGGCTAAGGGTGGTTACGTTCTGCGCGAAGCGGATGGCCCGCGTTCCGTGACGCTCCTTGCCAGTGGTTCAGAGGTTGAAATCGCCATGACTGCTGCCGAAAGTATTCCGGGCGCGGCGGTCGTCTCAATGCCGAGCTGGAACAAATTCGACGCCCAATCTCCAGAGTACCGGACTTCGGTTCTTGGAACCGCGCCTCGACTTGCGATTGAGGCAGGCGTTGAGATGGGGTGGTCTAAATATACCGGCCACGCCGATGCCTTTGTTGGGATGTCCAGCTTTGGTGCCTCTGCTCCGGCCGGCGAGTTATTCAAGCACTTTGGTATTACTGCCGACGCCATCATCGAGAAGGCAAAAGCGCTGACGTAATTGACAATGGGCAGGGGCCTTTCTGGGTCGCTGTCCAATCCGTCAGCAACCGGATTTATGGACCTCCAAGTCCGATAGCGTCGCTTTCAGCGCGAAGTCTATGTAGTCGAGGCGTAGGTCGGCCACGACACCGTTGTCAAAAATCGTCGCGCTGAATGCGAATTTTGGGATTGAGCCTTCGCCCTCGCTGCCAGTTTCGGGCGGAAAGTAGACCGAGTCAATTTTCCACCGCTTTAAGTCCGCGAGTTCATCAGCTCCATCGGGGACTTTCTCACCCGCCTCGGAGATCCGAGTTGCGGCATAGTAGATGGGAGAGTCGACGTCGCCGTCGAAGATCATCGCGGCATGCCGTTTTTCGCCCGCCTTCGCCGCGTCAAGAACCGCCCGGACGTGTGCCACCGGCGTGAGCAACGAATGCTCGAAGGTGAGATCTTCGGATTTGTTGTAATCAACTTCAGCAGTTTTTTCTTCGAGGTCGACGACCAGATTTCCGTCAGCTTCTTGCCCTGTTTTTCCGTTGAATTCCGTCTTGGTCGAGAAACGATACTCGCTGCCATTCACGGATTCGAAGGCCGAAAGTCGATAATCGGTCAGAACCGTGTCGTCGGAGCGCGCGATCTTGACCACCAAACGCTCGTTTAGTGCATAGCCTTCACAGGCATCGTCCAAATCGAATACATAACGACCCTCCGCACCGACAACGCCGGAATTAGTCTCCGCTGAGTCAAAAGAAAGCTCATAAACAGCGCGGTGACCGGCCAGAGTACCTTCAGCACCCCAAACCAGCGTTGGGGTCGCGCAAGATAGTGCAAATACGATTGCTATTTTATTTTTCATTTGAGTGCTTTCTGCTGAATGTCTAATATTCGACTTTCATTGAAAGACGTCAAGTCACGTTCCAGTTTTTTCAGCAACCTTCACTTCATCCCACAGCACATCCATCTCGTTGAGGGTCGATTGCGAAGGTGTTTTCCCAACGGCGCGCAGACGGTCTTCAACGCCTCGAAACCGTCGCTCGAACTTGTGGTTCGCGGCGATCAGGGCTTGCTCTGCGTCAACGCGTAAGTGTTGGCCCAGCACCGCGACTGAAAACAGCAGATCGCCATATTCCTCTGCGATGGTTTCTGTCGTGCCCTTGTTCATCTCGCAGGCGAGTTCTGCTGCTTCTTCAGCGATTTTCTCTGTCACGCCAGTTGTATCCGGCCAATCGAACCCAACGCGGGCCGCGCGTTTTTGAAGCTTTTGGGCGCGAACCAATGCGGGCAAAGCCAGCGCTACCCCATCAAGCGCACTTGTCGGCGTCCCATCGGTACTGGCGCGTTCGTTGGCTTTTGTTGTTTCCCATCGTGCGGTTTGCGCGTCCGCAGTTGCGACTTTTTCATCGCCAAAAACATGCGGGTGGCGGCGGATCATTTTCTCGGTGATGGCACGTGCAACATCTTCGAAGGCAAAACTGCCTTCTTCTTCGGCCATGCGGCTATGATAAACGACCTGTAGTAACAGGTCGCCCAACTCGTCCTTCAAGTCCTCGCGAGAGCCATTCGCTATGGCGTCTGCAACCTCGTAGGCCTCTTCGATTGTGTAGGGTGCGATGGTCGCAAATGTTTGTTCGATGTCCCAAGGGCAACCCCCATCAGGATCGCGCAGGCGTCGCATGACCTCAATTAGGTCGTCCATCGATTTCGTGGTCATTCAGCTTCCCTCTTTGGTGTTGAGGGACGCTAGCAGATTCTGTGCGCCTAGTCAGCGTTTCGGAGGGGCTCTACATCGCCATGATCGCGATAGGCTCTCTGCACCATTCGGTAAACGCGAATGACGAGTGGCATGAGGAATATCGGGAATTGCGAAACCGCGACGTAAATCATGACTTCGCTGGGGAAGACCTCGGCCAAGAGCCCAAAGCTGAGTGCGACATTCCGATTTGCGACCAACATGCCAGCCGTCAGGGAATCGACCCTGCCGAAGCGGGCAAAGAGAATACCCGTAAGAATGTACATCAAAGTCGACAGGCCAATCGCGATGACAAAGTACAATAACAGATCAACTGACCCCATGACGTCGCCGACATGGATTTTCGACATCACCCCAATGCAAAACACCATCAGGGCGACGGTTGAACCGTACCCCATGAGGCGAACGAGCGACGCCGAATGCCGTTTTCCGATGATCGGCTTCAGCTTCCAGAACAGATGAGAAATGCCCAGCGGGATGATCAGATAGTTAACAATGTGCAAGCCATAGGTCTCGAAGGACATATCAGGCGGCAAAATATCGCTCATTGTGCCGAAGACCAGCAGCGAAAATGGCATTAGTACCGTCGAGATGATCATGGTCCGCACGGCTAGCCGACGGTTTAGGCCTGCCATTTCTACGAGCGCAGGGCTGGCAAAAACTGAACCGGCTGTTGTTGTCGCGAGCAAGATCATCGTGACTAACGGCGCAGCCTCCATCAAAACGCAGAGGAATGTCACGATGGCAGGTACAATGAACATTTGCCACGAGACAATGGTCCAAGTGAACGTATCGATTTTGCGTAATATTTCGATGGGACTTTCTTCAAGAGAGTTCATTGAAAAGACCACGACGAAAAATAGCGCTAGAAAAATATGTGGTAAACACAGCTCCGCCAGTTCCGGGAACAACAGCCCCGTCCCGATGGCAATCACCATCAGAATAGACGACCAAGATCGGTCGCTGGAAGAGTTCATGCTGGTGCCCAAGTCACACTCACCTTCGTTGACGACGACGATTTCTAACCGCCGTCCTGGGAAAATAGCGGGGATTCCTGAATAACCAGTTGCGCATGGCGTCGATTTATAGCGGTGTACGGAATATTCTCGTATTACGAAACTAATTTTCCAATTTTTCGCGCAAAAAGAAAAAGATCTCGTATGTCTTAAATGAGATTAATTAATCTTAATCATTTGTAAAAACAGAATATTACGAGATGGAGAACTAGATTTCCCCGATCTGGAGTAATTGGGCTAGGGCCGTCTTTCGACATCTCTGACCACGCAGTGATGGTCGATTGCACAATAATCGATGCGACGATCACGGAAGCGTACGAAAAAAGACCTGCCCGTCAAAAGTGAGGGGCAGGTCAGGCTAAGAGAGATACGCTCGAAACTTTATATCGCAATCATTGAGCCACAAATTCTCGGTCGCAATGTAAGTTACAAGAAACACTGTAACACACTCTGCAACAATTTGAAATCATTATATTTTATTGATTTTTATTAAGTCTTTCTGTTAAGGTTTTGTTCACGTTCCCGCATTTTTTCGTATCAGATCGCGCCACCGGGCTGCGGGAACCAGCGCCTTTTTTCGCTTCGGCACACCTTACAGTGAATATCGTTTCCGCACATTCTATGACCAATCGCAGATTTGCTCGCGTCACGCTGGCAATAAACCTGTGGTATGATGCGTTTCGGTTGTGTGCGGTCAGGGTGCGAAGATCACTCGGGAATTTCGATGAGCGGCGCTGAAAGGACTGTGGGACCGCTGGGCGTGCCGATGGTCGAGCCGCCCTTTGGTTCCGATGTTACCGCGATCGTGTCTCCCGCGCTTAGCTTTAAGGATACGACGGTTTCACGCCCTGGTGTGACCAGCCCGAGCGAAATTGGCGCGTCCTGCGAGCTAATCCGCCAAATCTCCAAATCTCGACCTTCTTCGACCGTCACTCCGACGGGACGGACAATGGCAGACTCTGACCCTGGGTCGAGTTCGAGGATCAGAGCTTGTTTGCTGCCGTCTGGTGTCGCGACGGCCACAACTTGTCCTTCAGGCTGGCTGCCGCTTGCGTCAACAATTGCTTGTCCTGTCGTACTGGACCTAAAGGTCGCCTTGGTTCCATCAGAAGCCTTTGACCCGAAACCGTCCGTCACTATGAATGCGATTAGCCCGGCGGACACTGCGCCCAGTAGCAGCGCGAACCAGCGCCACCGGCTGACTCCGCGCTTGGTTATAGCGAGTGCCTTCCGATCATCGGCTCGGTCGAGTAACGATCGAATACGATACCACATGTCATCTGGCGGCGTTTCTTCGTTCAATGCCAATCCAAGCGGCGCGAGGCGACGCTCCCACTCACTTCTCAACTGGGCTTGCGATTTGGTTTCAGCGGCAATTGGGATGACACCTAGTGCCGTCTCAGAGGCCCGCAGGTTCTTCATTTCCTCTGACATCAGCGGGCCTGCTTCAAAGCGCGGGTCAATTTATTGAGGCCCCGGCGAAGGTTTTTGGTCAGGACGCCAGCGGAGATGTCGAGCCTTTTGGCTAGTTCGTCCCGTGGGGTTGCCTCGTAATAGGCGTGGAGCAAAGCTTGGCGGGCATTGTCGTCCAGTTTGTCTACGCTAGCCATCAGTTTGTCGAGTTCCGCATAATCAATCCTCGCGGTTGCGAGGTCGGGTAGCGTAACGGTGCTCACCTGATAGCTGTTGGTCTCTTTGGATGTCTCGACCGGAGTGCGATTTTCCACATTGACCGCCCGATTTCTGGCGATCTGCGATAGCCATGCCATGCCAGTGCTGCGCTGCGGATCAAAGGCAGAAGCTCGGCGCCATACAGAGGTGAACGTTTCTTCCAACGCCTGTTCGGCGAGGTTCCGATTACGACAGACGCGTGACGTGATGGCAAACAGTTTCGGGGCGGTCTGGGTGAATAATTGTTGGAGCGCAGCGGTCTCGCCGCGCGCTATAGCCGTCAATAATCGCTCTGCGGTGTGGTCCTCTTGCATGGCGGTGAGAGTAGAGCGAAGCTGCTGATTTGCCAAACAAAAAACCCGGCGCATCGTTGCGCCGGGTTTTTACATTGTAAGAAAAAGCTTTAGCTTTTTACGCTGGCTTCCAGTTCGTCATCAAGGGTCTTACGCAGGCACTCAACGATCTCGTCAATGTGGCTGCGCTCAGAGATGAACATCGGCGCAACGACTGCGTTATCGCCGGTGAATTTGATGTGACAGCCGTTCCAGAACAGCGCCTTTTGCATGTTTGTGCCTCGGCGTCCGGGGACGCCATCGTCCTTTACATCGACAGCGGCCATCATGCCGATTCCGCGCAGATCTCTGACCAGCTCGTGCCCTTTGAGCGACCAGAGGGCATCGAGGAAGTATTCGGACATCGCGTCGGCTTTTTCGAACAGGCCTTCGTCGTCCATGATCTTTTGCGTCGCCAGTCCCGCAGCACAGGCCGCAGGGTGCCCAGAGTAGGTATAGCCGTGGAAGAACTCGATGGCATTTTCCGGCGCCGTATTCATGATGGTTTCGTATATTTCGTCACGTGCTGCCACTGCACCCATCGGAATCGCGCCATTTGTCAGCGCCTTCGCCATCGTAATGATGTCAGGTGTGACGCCAAACTTGTGCGCGGCAAATGCGGTTCCCATCCGGCCAAATCCGGTGATGACCTCGTCAAAGATCAAGAGAATACCGTGCTCGTCGCAGATTTCGCGGACGCGCTCCAGATAGCCCTTCGGTGGAACCAGAGTCCCCGTCGAACCGGCAACCGGCTCGACATAAACGGCGGCGATGGTCGAGCCGCCATAAGTTTCGCAGTGGCGTTGCAGGTCGTCGGCGAGCTCGCGGCCATGCTCCGGTTGGCCCTTCACGAACATGTCTTGACCCGTCCATGTATGACGCATGGTCACAACGTTCGGCATCACATGTGGAAAGGTCTCGCGGTTTTTGACCATACCTGCCAATGAAACACCGCCGATATTGACGCCGTGATAGGCACGTTCGCGGCTGACATAGCGCACGCGATGCGCTTCGCCGCGCGCACGATGATAGGCCATAACCATCTTCAGCGACGTGTCGATGGCTTCGGAGCCAGAGTTCACGAAGAAGACGTGATTAAACGGATCGGGCAGCTTGCGCGAAACGACTTCCGCCAATTCGAACGAACCGAGTTGCCCTGTTTGGAACGGCGACACATAATCATTTTGCATCATCTGAGCGTGTACAGCGTCCGCGATTTCTTTGCGGCCATGACCGAGCGGCACGCAGAAAAGACCAGAGGAGCCATCGATTAGCTTGTTGCCCTTGTGATCCGTTAGATAGACGCCTTCACTTTTCGTAACCAAGCGCGGTGATGCTTTGAAATCGCGGTTGCCACTGAACGGCATCCAGTGGCTTTCAAGCGAATTCGTCGAGAACGTTGGTGCTGATCCGTCCATGTTTATTTCCTCCACACGCGGTGCCAGACTCATGCTGGCTCGCAGTCAATATGGCTCAAATCTAGCGGAAAGAGCACTTTCCTTTTAGCGCCAATTCAAGCTATGGGTGAGACCAGTTTTTCTTATTCCTGTCAGAAACGGACCGATGAAAGACGCTTTATTCCATCTCAATCCCTTAGATGGGGTCGGCTTACAGGCGCAAGTGCGGGAAATGCTGGTTTCTGCGATTCTCTCCCGGCGATTGATGCCCGGCGAGGCGGTGCCTTCGACGCGGGGGATGGCGGCGCAACTGGATGTGTCGCGAAACACCGTCACGCTTGCGTATCAAGCGCTTGTTGCGGATGGCTATTTGGAAGGCCGAGACCGAAGCGGGTATTTTGTCGGACTTCAGGCACCGGCAGGTGAAACGAGCCTTCGAGAAACCAGCGAGGATGACAGCGTCGTCGACTGGGTCGCCCGGATGGACGCTCGGTTCTCCGGCAGAATGGGCGTCGAAAAGCCGATGAACTGGAGGGAATATGCATTCCCGTTTGTGTATGGTCAGGCTGACCCGTCTCTCTTCAATCATTCGGATTGGCGCGACTGTGCCCGTCAAGCTTTGGGGTTGCGAAATTTCGAGGCGATGGCGGGCGATAAAGGGCAAGCCGATGACCCACTGCTCGTGGACTATATTCGGGCACGCTCTTTACCTCGTCGCGGGGTTATGGCCCGCACGGAGCAAATCCTCGTAACGTTAGGCGCGCAAAACGCCTTATTCCTTATCGCGCAACTGCTGTGCACGCGCGGCGCGAAGGTCTTTATCGAAGATCCAACTTATCCGGACTTGCGTGAGACGCTGCTTAGTCTTGGGGCTGATGTCAGGGTCTTGCCGGTGGATGACGGAGGTTTGCCGGTAGACGAGCGCCTCGCCGACGCAGACATCGTCTTTGTCACCCCGAGCCATCAGGCTCCAACAACCGCGACGATGCCTTTGGCGCGGCGACGGGCTTTGCTGGATGCCGCCGAAAAATACGACTTTGTTATTGTCGAAGATGATTACGATTTTGAGATGGGTTTTTTGCAACGCCCGGCACCGGCGCTCAAATCTCTCGATCCGCATGGGCGGGTGATTTATGTGGGCAGTTTCTCAAAATCTCTGTTTCCGGGATTGCGGCTCGGATACCTTGTTGCGCCGGATGCGGTGATCCGCGAAGCGCGGGCGCTGCGCTCTTTGATTCTGCGCCACCTGCCGGGGCATACGCAGCGGACTGCTGCGTATTTTTTGGCATTAGGACATCACGATGCTCTGATCCGACGCTTGCGCGGCGCTTTTTCTGAACGCCGCATCGCGATGCAGAATGCGTTAGATAAGGTCGGTCTCGGCGGGGCGCGTGCGCCTCAATTTGGCGGTGCAAGTTTTTGGATTGCGGCACCCGATACCATTGACACCGTCGCGCTGGCCACAAGTTTGCGAGAACGAGGTGTATTGATTGAACCCGGTGCGCCGTTTTTTGCCCCGGCCTCGCTGACAGGAGAAAAACCACCGGCGAACTACATGCGGCTGGGGTATTCGTCGATTAAATCAGAGCAAATTCCCGAAGGTGTAGGCCTGATCGCTGACGCGATTGCGAAGATGCAATAAGGCGCTACGCTGCGGCTCTATGCTGTCTGTTTGTCTGATAAGTCGTCGATGACTTTTGACAGTTGCGGGTGACTGGTCGCAGGTGTCAGGAATTGCATACCGTAGACGCTGCCTTCGTTCCAGCGGATCACCGCGCTGATGGGATCGAATGTGCCGATCGTCAGCGTGATCGTCTTTCCAGCTTGCATAGCACCCAGTTGCTCTAGCTTGACGTTGATCCCGCCTTTGGAAATATTATTGACGCTTGCAACAAGTATCATGTGGTCTTTGCGGATCGAGCAGGGCGCTGAATATTCGTAACGCTTATGTGCCCGTCGCTGATGGATCGGAGCATTTGTGACCTGAGCTGCGGCTGTTTGCATGATTGAGCTTCCCCGAATAGTTATCCCGGCCGAAAATCGAGCGATAACTCTCGGCAGAATGAGGATGCTGCCGAAATGTTAAATCCCATTTGATCCCGATCACTCTTAAACCTGCAATCAACCGATAATTTGGGTAAAAGTGTCAGCGAAAAATTTTCTATTCGATCAATATGATGCACTTGTTTTGACGAAGGCAAACAAGCGCGCAGTAAAAATGGAATGAAACGCCCATGAATTTCTGTGAAATCATCGAACCGGAATTTCGGTCGTTCGTCATTAAGAATGCGCCCGTGAAGCAATTGGCGACGGGATTTGACTGGGTAGAGGGACCGATATGGTTTGGCGATGCGAACTGTCTGTTGTTCTCGGATATTCCCAACAACAGGATCATGCGTTGGACGCCGGAACAAGGCACCTCAGTCTATCGCGATTCGTCAAATTACGCGAATGGCCACACCCGCGACAGGCAAGGAAGGCTGATATCGTGCGAGCATGGCACACGTCGCGTCACTCGGACCGAGCTTGATGGATCAATCACTGTGATTGCCGACCGCTTTGAGTGGAAACGCTTCAATTCCCCCAATGATGTCGTTGTGAAATCAGACGATACGATCTGGTTCACGGACCCGCATTACGGCATCAAAACGAACTATGAAGGCTTCAAGTCCGAACAAGAACTGCCGTGTCAGGTCTATTGTGCTGATCTAGCCTCGGGGACTGTCACAGCCGTCGCTACAGATTTCGATTGTCCAAACGGATTAGCTTTTTCGCCAGATGAAAGCCTTTTGTACATCGCAGAATCCGGTCATGCGTTTGATGTCGGGGCAAATAAGAGAATGCGCGTATTTGACGTGTCACAAAATAACACTCTCAGCGGAGGGCGCGACTTTCATACCGTTTCTCCAGGGCACTCCGATGGGTTTCGTTGTGATAGCGACGGAAACATCTGGACTTCTGCTGCTGATGGCGTCCACTGCATCAGCCCGTCGGGGCTGTTGCTGGGCAAAATCTTCGTGCCGGAGTTGGTGTCAAATGTTTGCTTCGGGGGGAGGGCGAAGCATCGCCTATTCATCACGGCAACGACGAGTATTTATGCGATCACATTGAACCGCGAAGGCGTCCAATGGCCTTGATGCTGCCTTCGTTCTTTGACCTTCTAAGCGCGTAACTTTACCCGTGACTTTTCGAGGATGATTGCTATGCGTTCGGTTTTTTCGTTTTTCACTGCGCGACTAATGACGTCTTTCACTGCCGTATTGGGTCTTGGTGCAGTCAGTGCATGTGCCCCGCGTACTGTGACCGATGTTGACCGCACACCTCAACAACCCATCGCCACTCCGCAACCCGTTGCGGTTCAACAACCTGAGCCGGTTTTTGCTACGACACAGGCGATTGGCGAAGAGGATAGCGCATATCAATCTCCGCCTAGTCAGGTCGTGACAACCTTGGCTGTCGGTGAGGAAGATGGGAGTGGTCCATTTCCGGTTGAACCGAATGGTGGAATTGGTGGCGGCGCAGGACCGATTCCGATTGATCCGCTGACTCAGCAACAGATCGGCAATGTTCAGGGTGATTTCGAACGTGTCTACATTCCGCCTGCACCGTCTCAGGGACAGGCGACGACATTCGCTATCGGTGAAGAGGGCTAGTGACTTACATTGTGCAAAGACTTCGCTGATGCTGTTGATTGCTGGCGGAGAGGCCGATCCACAGCTTAGGCGGATGATTGATCGCGCGATGGCGCGGGGCCTGCCGCTTGAAACCATTCTACATGGCGAGGGCGGCCGGCTCTTGCTGGAATGGGATTTGGCGGCTGGTGCGCTGATTGCGAATGGACGTCAAATTCAGCCGAAGGGTGCCTTTCTCCGCCAAGACGTATTTCAGTTTCTAAGAACCAATAAACAGATCGACCGTGACGACGCGCGCAGTTGGAAGGTGCTGCTGGACGGTTGGTTGTGGACGCATCCTGATGTGCGGATATTCAATCGCAATTTTGCGATGAAGGATGCAGTCAATAAACCGTTGGCACTTGTCTGGGCAAGGGAAGCAGGCTTGACCATCCCTGCGACCACGTTGCACTCCTCGGTCGCAACCGCCGAGAAAGCGCTGGATGCTGCGCCGGTGGTCTATAAACCGGTTGCGGGCGGCGATATGTGCCGCGAGCTGGATCATGAGGCGTTGGGCCGTGTACGCGAGGCATATCTGCCGCGCCCGTATATCTTTCAAGAAAAGTTGGTTCCACCGGAAGTTCGGGTGTTTCGGGTCGGCGATCAATTCTTTGCCTATCAGATTGAGGCTGATGCGCTCGACTATCGCACCGTTGGCGGCGACGCAAAGATCACTGAGGTCGAGCCGCCCGCGCATCTTCTGGACGGATTACGGACTCTCACGGATCGCTTTGGCTTGACCTACACCGCTGCTGATTTCAAGGCGCGTGAGGAGACCGGCGAGCTTGTATTTTTGGAGACGAACTCTAATCCGATGTTCGCCGCGTTTGACGTAGCCAGCGAAGGGCGGCTTGTCGACGCGATGCTTGATTGGTTGCTAGCGGATCGCGATTAGGGTTTTTCGGCGGCGGCGACCCGATACCCTTCCCATGAGCGGACGGACTTTAGAACCAGGCTCGACTGCATCCGCATGACCCCGGGCAGGGCAGACAAGGCATGACGGTGGACGCGCTCGTAATCTTCAGGGCCGCGCGTGGCAATACGGATCAGGTAATCGAACGCGCCGGTAAGCAAATGACATTCGAGAATGTCGGGCGAGTCGCGAACGGCCTTTTCGAACGCTTCCATTGTGTCTGCGCTTTGAGATTGCAGCGCAATCTCGACGAAAAAGTCGTGACTGTACCCCAACTCTTTTGGGTCAAGAACCGCCGTATAGTGCTGGATGATCCCAGATTCTTCGAGCAGTTTGATCCGCCGGTGAACCGCCGACAGAGAAAGATTGACGACTTCGCTCAACTCTGCGGCAGAGGCGCGGCCATCCCGTTGCAATATGGTTAAAATCTCGGCATCAACGCGATCCATAGGAAAAAATCCGATACTATAGCAAAATTATCGTAAAAATAGCAGCTTTTGGGGAGAATGTCCTGTGAAATTGAGAAGATATGGACTCCCAATTGAGATATTCTGCACGCGAAACTTTGTGAAATAAGGAATAGCTCGATGCTGATCGGCGTACCGAAAGAGATCAAGAACCACGAATACCGTGTCGGGATGACGCCTGAGAGCGTGGCAGAGGCTATCCATCACGGGCATAAGGTCGTTGTGGAAAACAAGGCGGGTGAGGGCATTGGCGCGAGCGATGATGACTATGTCGCAGCGGGTGCCGCGATGTCTGCTGATCCCGCTGACATTTTCGCGCGGGCCGATATGATCGTAAAGGTCAAGGAACCTCAGGCCGGCGAGCGTAAGATGCTGCGCGAGGGCCAAATCCTTTATACGTACCTTCACTTGGCACCCGACCCCGAGCAGACCAAAGACTTGGTGGAGTCAGGCGCGATCTGCATCGCTTACGAGACAGTCACAGACCGTTCGGGCGGTCTGCCTTTGCTCAAGCCCATGAGTCAGGTTGCAGGCCGTATGTCGATCCAAGCGGGCGCGCATTGTCTCGAAAAAGCTGAAGGGGGTCGCGGCGTATTGTTGGGCGGCGTGCCGGGCGTGATGCCGGGCAAGGTTGCTGTGATTGGCGGCGGCGTTGTTGGTTTTAATGCCGCCCAGATGGCTGTCGGTCTCGGTGCCGATGTAACGATCCTCGACCGCAGTCCAGAGGTGCTTGAGCGGCTTGCAACGCATTTCGAAGCGGGCGCTAAGACGCGCTTTTCCAACAAAGCGAATCTGGAAGAGAGCGTCGCTGAAGCGGATTTGGTGATTGGTGCAGTCTTGATCCCCGGCGCCGCTGCGCCAAAGTTGGTTTCGCGTGCCATGCTTGGAACCATGAAGAAGGGGGCGGTTCTGGTTGATGTCGCTATTGATCAGGGTGGCTGCTTTGAAACCGCGAAAGCAACCACCCATGCAGAGCCGACTTATGTTGTCGATGACATAGTTCACTACTGCGTCGCGAATATGCCTGGTGGCGTTGCCCGAACATCAACATATGCGTTGAATAACGTAACGTTACCTCATGCACTGGCTTTGGCGGATAAGGGCTGGAAACAGGCGCTTTTGGACGATTCTCATCTCGCCAACGGGTTAAATGTTTGGAATGGTCAGGTCACTTACGAAGCAGTTGCACGCGATTTGGGTTACGACTACACCCCGACGCAAGACGCTTTGGCGGCCTGACAAACGACGTTTCCTCCCCGCGAAAGCGGCACTTTACGGCCCGATTTGAGCGATCAAATCGGGCCTTTTTTCTATAGGGCGAGGGCGCTTCAGGGCGCACAGTCGATTGGCACAAAGCCCTTGGTTGGCTCCAACGCCTTAAATGATGTTGGGCGCGGCGTCAGAGTTTTGACCGTCGGATCGTCGGCGCGAAACAACGTGTATTGCATGTCCTCTTCCGCGAAACGCTTGCCGCCGGAATAGGCGAGGGCAATGTACTCTTGTTCGCATCGCCGGTGCTCTACACAATATCCAGCATCGGCATACCGATTTAGACCCTCGACCGTGGCAATGGTCAGCAGCAACGCGCTTGGGTGTAATTGGGGTTGAACGACGCTGCGGATCGTTTTCGGCACCAAACAATATTGCCCCTCGCGCCGCTTGGCCGTTGAGAGGGTCGAGAGCCGCAGAGGATTGCCAAAATCCGTTAATTGCATCTCTTCGACCAGCACTGTTCCCTCATCAGTTTTCTGCGAAACGGTAATCTTGACGAGACAGGTTTTTGAAGATGGTTCAAAGGCAACGCACAGAACATCGCCTAATTGCAGTGCAATGACCGGGTCTTCGGGCAGCGTAGGGTCGACCGCTGCATAGGTCAGAAAAGACACAGCGATCAGGCTGCGGATCATCCCTCGCTGTCCACAAGTGCATTGAGTTTGCGCTTTTCGTCTTCGCTAAGCGGTTGCGGTGCCCCCATCTTTTCCACCGTCGTCGCTTTCCGGGTGATGTTTCGAAAAGCAAAGCCTGCGAGGATTAGTAATAGGGGGCCGCCGAGATATAGAACGGCGTTGCTAACCGTGAAGCGCGGTTTCAGGAGTACGTATTCTCCGTAGCGGTCGACAACGAACTCGATCACCTCTTCGTTGGTGTCGCCAGCCACCAGACGCTCGCGCACAACGATGCGGAGGTCTTTCGCGAGGCTGGCATCTGAATCGTCAATGCTTTGGTTCCGGCATACAAGGCAGCGCAGACCTTTGGAGAGTTCACGCGCGCGGGACTCCAGTACCGGGTCATCCAAGATTTCATCTGGCTCGACCGCTTGAGCGGGCAGCGTCATCAGGAGAGCAACGAGGGCGAGAATGAATTTCATTCTGCTGCGATCACTTTTTGTCTTTTGGCACGCGTAGGTGCGCCGACACGATGTCGCCGGTCACTCAGACTTAGCAGACCGCCCAAAGTCATAATCAACGCGCCAAGCCAGATCCAGTTTGCATAGGGCTTGATATAGCTGCGGACGGCCCAGCCGCCATTCGCTTGCCGCTCGCCCAGCGATATATAGACATCCTCGACTAGACTTGAGCGGATGCCCGCCTCGGTCGTGCTGGCCCGTTGAACTGGATAGAACCGCTTCTCAGATGAGACAGAGCCGATCTCTTTTCCGTTTTCGAAAACAGTGAACTTTCCGATGTCCGATTGGAAGTTTGACCCACTGGCGCGTTGAACGCCGTCGAAACGGATTTCATACGTCGCGACCGGGAACGTGTCGCCAGCATTTGCGGTGCGAATGTCTTCGGATTCCCATGCTGTAATTGCCGTAATTCCAAAGGCCGTGACACCGACGCCAACATGGGCCACGGCTTGTCCCCATGTACTGCGAGGCAAATTGCCAAGACGCCGTAGGCTTTCGCTCAACGGAGCTTTTCCGAGTTTGACTCGGTCAGCCAGATCGACCAACACGCCGAAAATGGCCCAGAATGCCAGCATAATCGCGAATGGTGCTAAGACGGGGCCACCCCAACGTAGCATCGCGAAGATCAAGCCTGCACAGAATGCCAGCAGTACGGCGGGCCAAATTCGCGTCATCGCTTTTGGCAAGTCGCCACGTTTCCAAGGTAGCGCTGCGCCGATGGGCATCACGAGCAGAACGAGGACCATCAAAGGCGCGAAGGCAAGATCAAAGAACGGTGCGCCGACGCTGATTTTGCTTTCGCCCCCGGTCGCAAGCTCCAGCATCAGTGGATATAGCGTTCCAATGAACACCACTGCACAGGCCACGCTGAGCAGAAGATTATTGAGGACAAGTGCACTTTCGCGGCTCATGGTCGCAAAGACGGCATCGCTGCGAAGCTGTGGTGCGCGCCATGTGTAGAGGATCAAAGATCCGCCAACGGCAAGTGCCAGCATC
Organism: uncultured Neomegalonema sp.; assembly: GCA_964549375.1. Classification (GTDB taxonomy): domain Bacteria; phylum Pseudomonadota; class Alphaproteobacteria; order Rhodobacterales; family Rhodobacteraceae; genus JAHDDY01. The sequence continues at coordinate 9,750 of CAZJWF010000037.1, read as the reverse complement.
CCAAGGATAAAAACGCCGCGCTCTGGATCATTGGCGAAGGCATGGACGCTCGTGATCAGCCCGGAGCGAACGATGAATGTGCCGACAAGGCTCAGCGAGAAGCCGATGATGGCCAGCAGGATCGTCCAGCTTTGCAACGTTCCACGCTTTTCGACGACCACGACAGAGTGAAGCAACGCCGTTGCGACAAGCCACGGCATGAAGCTGGCATTTTCGACCGGATCCCAGAACCACCAGCCACCCCAGCCCAACTCATAGTAGGCCCAATAGCTGCCCAGCGCGATTCCAACAGTTAGACCAGCCCACGCCAATAGTGTCCAAGGTCGAACCCAGCGCGCCCAGCCAGCATCCACGCGCCCTTCGATCAGGGCCGCGACGGCAAAGCTGAACGGCATCGAAAGGCCAACATATCCCAGATATAAAAATGGCGGATGGAACGCCAAGCCTGGATCCTGAAGCAGTGGGTTCAGGCCGCTGCCGTCCTGCGGCGGGATCGCCAGACGGTCAAACGGATTGGACGTGAACAAAATAAACGCGAGAAAGGCCACGCCGACCATCCCTTGGATCGCAAGCGTGCGTGCCTTTAACTCCGCCGGAATGGCAGATCCAAGTGCTGCGACCATTCCACCAAACAAAGTCAGGATCAGCACCCATAGCAGCATCGACCCCTCGTGGTTCCCCCAAACCCCCGAAATTTTATAGAGCATCGGTTTGAGGCTGTGCGAGTTCGCCGCAACGACACGCAAAGAGAAGTCCGAATTTACGAAAGCGTGCGTTAGCGCAGCAAAGGCGAAACCGACTAGTAGGAAGGCCGTAATCGCAGAGGTTTGCGCGAATCTCATCGGTTCCGCATAGCCTTTGTGAGCCCCCCAAAGCGGGATTGTTGCCTGAGCGATACTGACTGCGAAAGCAAGGATCAGCGCGAAATGACCGAGTTCATTTATCATGTTGGTAAAGTGCATCAGCTTCGCCGCAAGTCAACGTGGTCAACAGGGCAGGGAATCAACATTTTGTTGAGTAAGAGCATATGAAACGGCGAAATTTAATCCCGAAGCGCTACTAGAAGGCGTGTAATTTTTGAAAATGCGCAACTAATCTAAAATTGAGACAATTTTGAAGTGTCTAGTAAAACCGTTGCACCTCAATGGTATGACCGAGACGATCGAAGATGGTTAATGAAACTCTAAGATGTTCGGGAGCTTAGCCCAATTTTAGGTCAGATTCCATTAATTGTAGGGTGGAAAGAACGTGGTTAACGCGGTCGAGTCTAGCCACACGAGGATCATTTGCGAACCTTTGGACGCCCACAAGCTAAGTTGCCAAAATCCGGGTTTGGACCGGATTTACTGGACGTGCTGGAGCGGTCCGGTCGCAATGGCTACTGGCATCTGGACCTGAAAACCGAAGACATTTTTTTCTCGCAGGAAGTGTGCCGGGCGCATGGCATGCCGAACGGCTATATCCCTCAAACGATAGATGAATGTGTCGCTTGGTATCACCCAGATGATCAGTATCGGGTATCGGAAATCGTTAAGCAGAGCCTTCGGGACGGACACCCATTCTGTTATGAGGCGAGGTTAGTGGCGGCGACTCAGGAAATCCGCTGGGTTTCGGTCACGGGCGAGATCCGCCGGGATGAGCACGGTGAGGCGGTCACAGTAGTTGGTGCGTTGTCGGATATAACTGAAGCGCGCGAGGCCAATTTACAATTGACCGAAGCGCTACGCGAAGCCCACAGCGCTAACCGCCTGAAAGATTCATTTCTTGCGAACATGAGTCATGAGCTTCGCACGCCGCTAAATGCGATTATCGGGTTCAGTCAACTAATCGAAATGATGGAGGCAAGCGGTCGCGTCGACGAACAGGTCGCCGATTACGCCTCGGATATCACAAATGCTGGCGAACATTTATTGTCCATCATTGAAGACCTGTTTCGAGTTGCACAGTTGGAAGCGGATACCAGCAAGGTAAACTTCGAGACCGTGCCGGTCGGATCGCTGTTGGATGACGTCAGTGTGCTAACAAACGCTGCCGCCAAAGCGCAAGGCAGGACGGTGGTCCTAGAAGGGACGCCTTGCGCCCGCACTAGCATCGTTGGGGATAAAGACAAATTAGTTAAGGTGCTCGTCAATTTGGTGTCGAACGCGATCAAGTTTTCGCCGGTTTCCTCCGTTGTGCGGATCATTGCTGAGTGTGAGCGGGACTCGCATGTTTTGATCAAAGTCACCGATACGGGGCGGGGGATACCGGAGGCTCTGCATCACAAGATCTTTGAACGCTTCGAACGATTGGAGGCGTCAAAGTATGCCGTCGAGGGCATCGGTGTGGGGCTGGCTATCGCGCGGGACTTGGTTACGTCGATGGGCGGGAAAATTGGTGTCGATTCAGCCATAGGAAAGGGATCGACCTTTTGGATTCGCTTTCCTGTCCAACAACAATCGACGGTGTCACTGGTCGGATAAATTGGGTCTCTCGACCAGACGTTACCTTCACGATACACTCGCACTTCCTCGCCCAAGTGATGCGATTGAAAGAGGCAGTGTTCATGTTTCCAATCCGAGATCACAATCCGTCGAAGATTGTGCCCTATGTCAGCTATTCGCTGATTGTCATAAATGTCGTGATTTGGCTCCTCTATGGTTTGCGCTCGGAGGCCGAGATTTGGGATGTCTACCGCGACTATGCGCTGGTTCCGGCTGAGGTTATGGCGGGTGAGGAAGCATATACGTTCCTGACCTCAATGTTCATGCATGGCGGGTTTATGCATTTGGCGGGAAATATGCTGTTTCTGTTTATTTTCGGCGACAACTTGGAGGATTACCTCGGTCACGCCGGTTTGCTGGCATTCTATCTGCTCTGCGGTTTTGGGGCGACTTTTGCACAGATTGCTGTCGATCCAGACTCAGGTGTCCATAACCTAGGGGCATCCGGCGCGATTGCCGGGTTGATGGGCGGATATCTGGTTCTTTTCCCGAAAGCGAAAGTGGATGTGCTGGCGTTTTTTATCATTGTGACTCTGCCCGCTTTTCTCGTTTTGAGCGTGTGGATTGGTTTGCAGATATTTGATGGATTTGGCAGCCTTGGGAGCACTGGCGGAGGCGTTGCGTATTGGGCTCATATCGGCGGATTTGTCGCCGGGATTGTCGGGATAATATTGATTATTTTCCTGAAAGGCACACCGCGCAACTGGCCGAACATGCCCAACCCAGAGGTCAATATGTCAAATCCTTGGGCGAGGCCGGGGCAGTAACGGCTAAATTTCTGCCGCTTTCTCTGAGTTATCTGAGAGTCGTCGCAATCGAAGGAGGGAAGGCGATATGCGGTTCGGTGTGATTTCATCAACGATTATTTTTGCGTCGAGCAATACGGCGGCGCAAACCTTTGCAACATCTGAGCAACCGGTTCCAGAACCCGCGCCCGTGTATCAAGCGTATGAGCCAGCCACCTTCAACGCGGAAGCCTACGAATCCGCGCCGCGATCCTTAACCGCCGTGCCGCTGGCGGGCGAGGTGATTTATGAGCCGCTCCCCTATGATGCAGGCAGTTCTGTTCCTCATCAGACGGTGCAACTTCTGCCGCTGCCGCTCGTGCAGAATGTTCAGCCAAGCGGCGATGTGAATGTTTATCACTCCGGGCCGAATGACCCGTTGCTCGGCGATAATCTGTCTCAACCACTTGGCGCGCCGGAGACGTTCGCAATTCCGAAAAATGAAACATCTGGTGCAATCGGATTTTCAGAAGAAACTGAGACAAGCCGCCTATTGCTCGCGCTTGAAGAGACGTATGCCACGCGCGTTGCGGAGTTAAAGGTGCAGCATCTGGCACAACGTCGCGCGATGCTTGGTGCGTTTGAAAAGGAAGCCGCTGACCCCAATAAAGTGATCGGTTTGGCGGGGCGGATGCGGTCTGGGCTGGCCGAATTGGAAGCGGCGCAAGATGCGGTGCTTGCCGAAGAAGAACGGCAGTACACCGCAGCATTGCTTTCCGTCCTCGACCGGGCACCGTTGCGGGTGGAGTAGCCGCGCTTAACTCGCGACCTTCAGCCGATAGGGTGGGAGGACGTTGCGGATAGCCTGCTTCCATTGGTCGAAAGGTTGGCGTTCGGCCAGAGCTTCACTAATTTCGACCCCGTCGAACCCACACGCGAGGGCGTGCGGAAATTGATCAGCGATGATGTCGCCTCGCGCCCGTAGCTCTCCATCAAACCCAAGGCGACGCAGGTGCCGCCCAAGACTAAACCCACGCCCATCAGCGAAGCTGGGGAATTGGATCCCGATCAATGCGATCTTGCCGAGATGCGGAACCAGTTCTGCAAGCGAGGCGTCATTAGGTAGCTCGACAGCCAGCAGTGGTTCGCTCGATCCTGCGACGTATTCGGGCGCGATGTAGTTGACTTCGGTCAGTGTTTCGAAGCCTTTTTTGGTAACGAGAGGCATATTGGCTTTTCCTACGCTGCTTCTTGCTGAGGTTCGCCGTAGAGGGCGGCTTTGAACGGATCGAGGCCAAGGCGACGATAAGTGTCGAGGAACCGCTCGTCGTCACTGGCGCGCAGTTCAATATAGGCATCAACCAGCCGCTCAATGGCGGGACCGACTTGTTCAAAAGAAAAACCGGGGCCTGCGCGGTCGCCGATAGCGGCTGTCTCTGTATGATCGCCGCCAAGAGTAATTTGGTAATTCTCGATGCCGGCTTTTTCGAGGCCGAGAATACCGACATGCCCGACGTGATGATGACCGCAGGCATTGATGCAGCCTGAGATTTTGATCTTGAACTCGCCAATGGCCCTCGCGCGGACGGGGTCGGCAAAACGGCGCTGAATATCTTGTGCGACCGGGATCGATCGCGCAGTGGCAAGCGCACAGTAATCGAGACCAGGGCAGGCGATGATATCGGAGATCAGGTTGGCGTTGGCCGTGGCCAAACCCGCATCCGCGAGCGCCGCATGGATCGTCTGCAAATCGTCTTTCTTGACATGAGGAAGGATGACGTTTTGCTCGTGGCTAATGCGTAATTCATCATGACTGAATTGTTCCGCAAGGTCAGCCAGTACATTCATTTGCGCCATTGTTAGGTCGCCCGGTGCTTCGCCAATCGCCTTCGCCGAGACGGTAACAATGGTGTAGCCGGGTTGTTGATGTGTGTCCGTATTGGCGTCGACCCAAGCGGCGAAATCAGCGTCTGCCGTTTTGGCTTGGTCCAGCCCCTTTGACTCTGCAGGCAGGCCTGCGAAATCGGGCGGGGTGAAATAGGCCGCGATGCGTGCGACTTCGTCAGGGTCGGCGGCGACGGAGGGGCCATCGAGTTTTTCGAATTCTTTTTCGATCATCGCGCGAAGTTCTTCGGTGCCGGTTTCGTGGACAAGAATTTTTATCCGCGCCTTGTATTTGTTATCGCGTCGACCTTGCAGGTTGTAGACGCGTAATATCGCTTCCAAGTATGGCAGCAGATCGGCTTTGGGCAGGAAATCGCGCATGACTTTGCCAACAAAAGGTGATCGACCTAAACCGCCGCCGACAATGACTTCATAACCCGGTTCACCAGTATCATTACGTAGCATCCGCAGGCCGATATCGTGGGCTTTTGTGACGGCGCGATCGTTTGGAGAGCCGGTGACGGCAATTTTGAACTTGCGCGGCAAGTAGAGGAATTCTGGATGTTCTGTCGACCATTGGCGGATCAGTTCAGCGGTCGGGCGCGGGTCTTCGATCTCATCGGCGGTGGCACCTGCGAAATGATCGGCGGTGACATTGCGGATGCAGTTGCCGGAGGTTTGAATCGCATGCATCTCCACATCAGCGAGCGCATCAAGAATATCGGGCACGTCCTTTAATGCCGGCCAGTTATACTGGATGTTCTGCCGTGTGGTAAGATGGCCGTAGCCTTTATCCCACTTCCCCGCGATCATCGCGAGCGTTCGCATCTGGCGGCTATTGAGCGTGCCATAGGGAATGGCCACGCGCAGCATATAGGCATGAAGCTGCAAATAGAGGCCGTTCATCAAGCGTAGCGGCTTGAATTCATCTTCGGTGATTGACCCGTCAATGCGGCGCTCAACCTGCCTGCGAAAACTGGCGACGCGGTCTTTGACGTAGGCGGCGTCAAATTCGTCATAGCGGTACATGTTCAAATACCTCCTGAAGCGGCGAGAGGTTCGCGGCGTTCGGGGTTCGTGGCCTGCTTGCCGAGGTCTTTGCGATTGGATGGCCCGCGCGTGCGGACCTTTTCGCGGAAATGGGTCGGGAATGGTCGTCCATCATCATCTAGTGCAACGTCAGCAAGATATGGCCCGACGACCTTATCTTGCTGCGGTTCAGCCTGTGCGAGCAACGCTTCTGCACCATCTTCGTCATGGGCTATGGCGGCTTCGGCGAGCTTGCGTGTCCAGCCATAACCGGAATTCATATAGACAACATCGCCTGCGAAAAGATCATTGGCAGAGATGATCTTGGGTTTGAACAGTTTAGCCATTCGAGAATTCCTGATGCGTTGCCCGGAACTGATCCGGGGTCTTGTTGGTCTTGGCGAAGGAGGTTTCGGTTCGCGCTTCGCTTGTCCGGGTGGGTTTAAGGTCAATGGTGAGAGCCTCACGCGGGGCGAGGCCAAGGAACAGGATGGCGGGACCGTCGACGTTTGCGTTTCGGAGCGCACCCGGCAGGGCGGTAAGGGTCGTCGCAATAATTTTCTGATCACTGCGCGAGACATTTTCGATGACTGTAACCGGCGTCTCCCCGTCCGCATCGTGCATCAACAAGCGGCCTTGAACAAAGCGGGCCGCTCGGACGCCCATATAAATCGCGGCTGTTGCCCCCACAGCTGCGAGGTTGCGCCAATCGTGCTCGGCAAAACCCTTCATGTCTTGACCAGTGATAAAGCGCACTGATTTATTGCGGCCTCGGCGCGTGAGAGAGGTTTTGATCGTTGCGGCAGCGGCTATGGCAGAGGTGATTCCGGGGATAATCTCGAACGCGATACCGGCAGCATCAAGGGCGTCCATCTCTTCATCAAGACGGCCGAAGAGACTAGGGTCGCCGGATTTTAACCGCGCGACATGAGCGCCATTGCAGGCGTGTTCGATCATCAGCGCGTTGATGTCATCTTGTTTCCAACTTGGGCCGTTCGGGGTCTTGCCAACTTCGATCACGACCGCTTCGCGTCGGGCGAGTTCGAGGATGTCGGGCGAAACAAGGCGGTCATGAATGATGATGTCGGCCTTATGCAGTAGGCGACGTGCTTTGAGGGTCAGAAGTTCTGGATCACCCGGACCTGTGCCGATCAGGGCCACGCGGCCCGGTTCTGTTGCAGTGTCTTGGGCTTTAGCAAGAAGAGCCTCCAACGCGCTGATCAATGCACCTTCGCCGTGCTCAGCGAGAACGCGCGGACCGATGTCATCGTAATAGCGCGACCAAAAAGTGCGTCGCACCCGGCCCATCGGTAAGGTTTCTGCGCGTTGGCGGAAAGACTGGCCAACTCGTGCGAGGATGCCGAGACTGGGAGAGAGGTTCTCTTCGTTGACCGCTTTGATACGTCGCGCGAGAACGGGGGCCGCGCCTTCGGTGCCGATGGCAACAGTCACGGGATCACGATCCACGATGGCGGGGGTGATAAAGTCGCTGTCTTCCAGATTATCGACGATATTGACCAGTGCGCCACAGGCATGGCCGAGTTTTGCGATCCGGGCGTCCTCAATGGGGTCTTCGGTTGCGCCATAAACGAGCGCGGCACAGACGGCGTCGCCTCTCTCTAACGAGCGCTCGACCAGTGTAAGGCGGTTCTCGCCGGCCCAGCGTTTGATTTGATCATGGGGATTGGCGCTGAATACAGAGATACGGGCTTCGGTTTTGAGTATGAGGCGTAGCTTTGCGACGGCGGTCTCAGTCGCGCCGCAGACAATGACCCGACGTCCGCGCAAGTTATGAAAGATCGGGAAATGACGCATGGATGCCTCCGCTATCGGTTAGGAGAAAGGTAGAATTTTTTCCTCGCTGACGGTAGGCATGACACGTCGATAAGTAACAATGTCCAGTTGGGTGCTTCTGGATGGAATATTGTTCTGATTCATCGCTTTGTGGTGGAAGGAGAATCCCGTGGATGAACTGGACCGAAAGATCCTCGTGGAACTTCAGCGCGATGCGACTGTCGCATTAGACGATATTGCCAAGCGAGTCGGGTCTTCGAAGACGCCCGTTTGGAACCGCGTCCGCAAAATGCGCGAGGCCGGGATTATCGAGCGAACGGTTGCAATTGTGAACCCGGAGGCGGTGGGGCTAAGCTCGACTTTCTATGTTCTGGTCCGCACCGCGCAGCACGAGAAAGACTGGCTGGAGAAATTCGTCGCTGCCGTGAACAAGCACCCGGAGATTGTCTCAGCGCATCGGCTCGCGGGGGATATTGACTATATCCTCAAAGTACAGGTGGCGGACGCGAAGGCATTCGACGCGTTCTATCAGTCGCTGATCGCCGATGTGAGCATCTTCAATGTGACGTCGTTGATGAGTATGGAGCAGATCAAAGCGACGACGGAGTTGCCGCTGTGAGCTTTCGCTTAATCCTTCTACTTGATCCTCTGCGCGACAAACGTACAAGGGGAGCAACCTTATATTCCTTCGGAGAAGCAGCCCGTGAAGATCAAAGATAAAGCCCTTTTTCGTCAGCAAAACTATATCAATGGTAAATGGGTTGATGCCGCTGATGGCGCGAAGATCGCTGTGGTGAACCCGTCGACCGGCAAGAAGATCGGCAGTGTTCCGTCGATCTCGGCTAAGGAATGTGCGGCGGCGGTGGATGCGGCGAATGCGGCGTTGCCTGCTTGGCGGGCAACGGATGCCAAGACCCGCGCGAATATCCTGCGGAAATGGTTCGACCTCTGCATGGCCGCACAAGATGACCTCGGTATGATCTTGACGACCGAGCAGGGTAAGCCACTGGCCGAAGGAAAGGGCGAAATTGCCTATGGAGCGTCGTTCCTTGAATGGTTCGCTGAAGAAGCCAAGCGCGCTTACGGTGACATCATCCCCGCGACCTCTGCGGATAAGCGGATTATGGTGCTGAAACAGCCTGTAGGCGTTGTCGCTGCTATTACGCCGTGGAACTTCCCCTGTGCGATGATTGCTCGCAAGGTTGGTGCGGCACTGGCTGCTGGATGTACGATCGTGATCAAACCCGCCTCTGCGACGCCGTTTACTGCACTCGCGATGGCGGAGTTGGCCGAACGTGCGGGCGTGCCCAAAGGGGTGATCAACGTGATTAACGGGTCTGCCCGTGTCATTGGCGGCGAGCTGACCAGCAATCCCATCGTGCGCAAGCTGACCTTCACGGGTTCGACTGAAGTCGGCAAAATCCTGTTGGAGCAGTGTGCCGGAACGGTCAAGAAAGTGTCGATGGAATTGGGCGGTAATGCGCCGTTTATCGTGTTCGATGATGCGGATCTCGATGCAGCCGTCGAAGGGTGCATCATCTCGAAGTTCCGCAATGCCGGGCAAACCTGCGTTTGCGCCAATCGTATCTACGTGCATGACAAAGTTTATGATGCGTTTGCGCGGAAACTGAAAGCCGCTGTCAAAAAGCTGACGATGGGCGATGGTCTGAAAGCGGGCGTTCAGATCGGGCCGATGATTGACATGGCCGGTGTTGAAAAGGTTGAAGAACACATCGTCGATGCGGTGGAAAAGGGAGGTCGCGTCGTTTTGGGTGGAAAGCGCGACAAGAAACTTGGTGGTTCGTTCTTCCCGCCGACCATCATTCTCGACGCTC
>CAZJWF010000036.1:0-27701 GCA_964549375.1 uncultured Neomegalonema sp. | reverse complement strand
TGCGCAACCTTTTCAAATCCTTCGCTAAAGACGAGTCCGGTGCAACGGCTATCGAGTACGGCCTGATTGCAGCACTGCTCAGCGTTGCTATCATCGCTGCTATCGGTACCGTTCGTGACAACCTGAACAACACGTACGGCTCGATTGCTGAAGCACTTAGCTAATCGCCGTTTCGTATAGACCGGGCGGTTTTTACCGCCCGCGTCGTACGACGACTATGCAGGCCGCGATCAGAGAGTAATTTGCTCCGATCGCGGCCCTGTTCGTATCAGACGATCATTGATTTTCGGTGGAGATGCAAGAATGCTCGCTTCGCTTCCTCTTTACGTCTTTCCACTCTGCATGCTGGCGGCTGCGATCAGCGATATCAGAAAATTCATCATCCCGAATACGATCTCAATTATTTTGACGGCCACCTTTGTGGCGGTGTTTTTCCTATCAGGTCTAGGGTTTGAAGTTCTCCAAAATCATCTGCTTGCAGGTGGCATAATGCTCGTCGTCGGTATCGCCCTCTTCGCCTTGAACGTTTGCGGTGCGGGAGATTCCAAGCTGCTGGCCGCGTCGGCGCTTTGGCTTGGTTGGCCGGTATTCGGTAAGGCCATAATCGTCATCACCTTCGCTGGCGGTATCTTGTCCGTCTCGATCGTGCTCGCTCGACTTTTCGCGCGTTGGGTACCTCGGCTGTCGTTGATCTTTCCGTCTTTGGGACGGCTTGCTGCGAAGGAAAAACTAGTCGCTCCATACGGTGTTGCGATTGCAATTGGTTCCGTCTTCGTTTTTCCAGAGAGCGCGTTATTCCAAGCCATCGTTGGCGGAATGTAATCCTCCCGCGATGCGTCGCAAGGTTGCTGGATCAGGTTCACGCTTAGAAGCGCAGGAAACTTGATCCACTTGCTTCGCGGATCACAAGAGCGATTAGTTTGCCACGACGCCTTCCGCACCATCCGTTTCGATCCTGAAGGCAGCGGCCATCAGTGCGCGCGCATATTCAGTTTGCGGGTTTTCAAACACTGCTTCGCCGACGCCTTCCTCAACCACCAACCCATTCCGCATCACGATGACCCGGTGAGACAGCGCGCGAACGACCTTCAAATCATGGCTAATGAAAATATAAGCCAGCTTGTAGCGAACCTGAAGGTCACGCAGCAGATCAACAATCTGAGATTGTACCGACATATCGAGCGCAGAAGTTGGTTCGTCCAAAACAACTAGCTTGGGTTTGAGTGCCATTGCTCGCGCGATCGAAATCCGTTGACGTTGTCCGCCGGAAAATTCATGCGGGTAGCGGTCCATCATATCCGGTTCGAGGTCAACCTCGGTCAAAGCATCGGCGATCACCTTTCGCCGGTCGCCGCTCTCGGCCCCGATGCCATGAACGTTGAGTCCTTCAGCAATGATCTGCGCGATTGACATGCGCGGAGATAGCGACCCGTAGGGGTCTTGAAAGACCACCTGCATATCGCGGCGCAGCGGGCGCAGTTTTCGTTGGTTGAGGCGGTGAATGTCGCGACCCAAAAACGCAATGCGGCCCTCAGAGCTAATCAAACGCAACAGTGCGAGGCCGAGCGTGGTTTTGCCTGAACCGGACTCGCCAACAACGCCGAGAGTCTCGCCGGGGCGTACCTGACACGAGATGTCCTGCACGGCCTTTACGTGATCAACGGTTCGGCGGAAAAAGCCCTGCTTGATTGGGAACCAGACTTTGACATTTTCGCCCTCGATGACGGGCGCGCTGTTCGGATCCGGGATTGGTTGCGGCAGGCCAGTAGGTTCGGCAGTCAACAGCATCCGCGTATACTCATGCTCAGGCGCTGCGAATAGTTTCCACGTTGGCCCTGACTCGACGACTTCTCCGTCTTTCATCACATACACGCGGTCAGATATTTTCCGCACAATCGCTAGGTCATGGGTGATGAACAGCATCCCCATCCCCATTTCGCGCTTGAGGTCGGCGAGCAACTCCAGAATTTGTGCCTGCACTGTGACGTCCAGCGCCGTCGTAGGTTCATCCGCGATTAAGAGCTCAGGCTTGTTCGCCAGAGCCATCGCGATCATAACCCGCTGACGTTGGCCGCCCGATAGTTGGTGTGGATAAGCGTCGATCCGCTTTTCAGGGTCGCGAATGCCAACCTTGTGCATCAGGTCAAGAACGCGATCTCTTGCAACGCGCCCCTTTATACCCGCATGAAGTTTCAAGCTTTCGGAAATCTGACGTTCAATCGTATGCAACGGGTTCAGAGCCGTCATCGGCTCTTGAAAAATCATCGAAATTTCGTTACCGCGCACTTTGCGCATCGTCTTTGGCGACGAGCCGACGAGCTGGTCGCCGCGATACTTGATCGATCCGCTCATGTCGGCGGATTGAGCGAGCAATTGCAGAACAGACAGCGCCGTAACCGATTTTCCTGAACCGGATTCGCCGACAAGGGCAACGGTCTCGCCTTCATTGACATGAATATCAACGCCTTTGACGGCAGGCTTCAATCCATCCTTGCTCCAAAACCCAATTTTCAGGTTTTGGATATCGAGGATCGGGACGCCGTTAGCTTTCGCATCACTCATTTAAATGTCTTCCGAGGATCGAACGCATCGCGCACGCCTTCAAATATGAATACGAGTAAAGAGAGCATCACGGCCAATACGATGAACGCCGTAATGCCCAGCCACGGGGCTTGCAGGTTGTTTTGTCCTTGCAAAGCCAGCTCGCCAAGCGACGGGGAACCGGGAGGCAACCCAAAGCCCAAAAAGTCGAGCGCGGCCAGTGATGAAATCGCCCCCGTCAACACGAAGGGCAGCATCGTCAGCGTTGCGACCATCGCGTTGGGAAGCAGGTGTCGAAACATGATCTTGGTGTTGGACACCCCAAGTGACCGAGCCGCTTGCACATACTCAAAATTCCGCGCACGCAGGAATTCAGCGCGCACGACGCCGACCAATGCTGGCCATGAAAAGAACGCCAAAATACCAAGCAACACCCAGAAACTCGGTTCAATAATGGCCGCGATGATGATGATGACAAACAGGCTGGGAACTGAGCCCCAGATTTCGATTACCCGTTGGAAAATCAGATCAACCCAACCGCCGAAATACCCCTGCACTGCGCCGGCGGCGATTCCAACGACGCTCGTCACCAACGTGAGCAGTAATCCAAATAGGACCGATACCCGAAACCCATAGAGCAGCCTTGCGGTGACATCGCGCGCCTGATCATCGGTACCGAGCCAATTTCGCGCACCGGGCGGCGACGGCGAAGGCTGGGCCTCATAGACGATGGTGTCATAGGAATAAGGAATTAACGGCCAGATCGTCCAACCGCCCTCTTCCGCGATGAGCTCTTCAATGAACGGGTCGGTGTAATCTGCCTCGGTTTCGAAATCCCCGCCGAAGGTCGTTTCGGGATAGAAGTCTTTTATCGGCGTATAATACTCGCCTTTATAGCTGATCAACAGCGGCTTATCGTTGGCAATCAGCGGCGCGAACATCGAAATGATAAACAGCGCTGCGAAAACCCAAAGCGACCAACGCGCCAGCCGGTTAGAGCGAAAATTTTCCAGACGCCGACGCTGTAACGGATCGAGCTTAAACATCTAAGCCTCCCGCTTTTCAAAGTCGATGCGCGGATCAATCCAGACATACATCAGATCAGAGATGATGTTGACGATCAGTCCAAGCAAGGAGAACATAAATAACGTCCCGAAGACCACCGGATAATCCCGGTCCAAAATGGCCTCGTAACTGAGCAAGCCCAAACCATCGAGGCTGAAGATTGTTTCAATCAGCAATGATCCGGCAAAGAACACACTGATAAACACAGCCGGAAAGCCCGCGATGACAATGAGCATCGCGTTTCGGAATACATGCCCGAACATCACGCTTCGCTCGGTCAGGCCCTTGGCGCGCGCTGTCAGAACATACTGCTTGTTGATCTCATCGAGGAAAGAGTTCTTCGTCAGCAGGGTGAGCGTTGCAAAAGCACCAATCACCATCGCTGCGACGGGCAAGACAAGGTGCCAAAGATAATCTCCCCACCACCCGAAATTGGTCACGCCTTCCCAGAAACTCATCCCTAGATATTCATCCGAGTGAAGCCCCCTGAGCGGGAACCACTGAAAATACGACCCCCCGGCAAAGAGCACCCTGAGCATGACGGCAAACAGGAACGCCGGAATCGCGTAGCCGACAATGATCAGCGCCGATGTCGCCGTGTCAAAGGTGGACCCTTCACGCACCGCCTTGCGAACGCCCATCGGGATCGAGATCAGATACGCGATCAACGTGGTCCAAAGACCGAGCGAAATCGAAACCGGCATTTTTTCGAGGATCAGGTCGATGACGCTGACGGAGCGGAAATAGCTTTCGCCGAATTCGAACTGCACATAGTTCGTCATCATATTGATGAAGCGCTTCCAGACCGGAACGGAGACTTTGCTACACTCTGCTGCGGCCAAATCAGGCTCGCCGGTATAGCCCGGCTCGCAAACCACTTTGACTTTACATTCATCGACGGAAGGGGAGCGTTTGCCGTCGTAACCGGGTTCGCACACCAGTTCGACAAAACCGAATTGAGCTTCCATCTCAGCGACGAATTCAGGGTCAAGCCCTTGAGCACCGCGATACTTCGACCCGCCACCACCGCTGCTGCCGCTGGTCGTCTGCGAGTCGGCTCCACCAGCGGTGAAGCGATCTGTGGCAGAACCGCCCAGCCCGCTGAGTTGAGCAATCTGCTGTTCGACAGGACCGCCGGGTGCGAATTGGATGACGGCAAAACTGATGGCCATAATGCCGAGCAAGGTCGGGATGATCAGCAATAAACGCCGAAGAATATAAGCGCCCATCTACCGCAACCCTACCTGAACTGACTTCATTTTTTCGCCCACCATGTATCGAGAATGCCGCGCGCATAGGCGGGCTTGGTTTCTGGCCATCCGAACTGATCGCGCCATGCCAGCGTATGCGAGCCTTTGGACCATTGCGGCACCCAATAACGGCCCACGCGGAAAACGCGGTCAAGCGCCCGCAGCGCGGTTTGCATATCTTCGCGGTTATCGGCAGCAATGACTTTTTCGATCAGCATGTCGATCACGGGATCTTTGATGCCTGCAAGATTAAAGCTGCCGTCATTTTCGGCGGCCTCTGAACTCAGAAAGTTCAGCAGCTCTGGCCCCGGTGTCAGGGACAAGCTAAAGCGCGACGTGATGATATCGAAATCAAAGGATTCAACACGCCGTTGATACTGAGGCCGATCCACTTCGCGCATTCGGGCCTGAATGCCCATCTTTTTCAGATTCTCAATGTAAGGGCCGGTAATCCGCGCGAAGGAGCTGGAACTGTCGAGAAATTCGATCTCGAACAATTCGCCGTCCTTGACGCGCTTACCTTCAACCAATCCCCAGCCTGCATCGTTCAGCAATTTCATTGCCTTGCGGATGTTCCGGCGGTTGCGGCCCGAGCCGTCGGTTGTCGGGGGGACATAAGCCTCGCCGAAAACTACCTCGGGCAACGAGTCTCGAAAGGGTTCAAGCAGCGCAAGTTCAGCTTCAGTTGGCTTTCCGCTGGCTTCAAACGGTGCGTTTTCAAAAAAGCTATCGGTCCGATGGTACAGACCATGAAACAGCGTTTTGTTCGACCACTCGAAATCAAAGGCCAGCGCAATCGCCTCTCGCACGCGCGGGTCCGAGAATTTTTCGCGCCGTGTGTTGAACCAATAGCCCTGAGTTCCAGCGGGGCGTTTATCGTCAATCGCGCCTTTTTTGACATCCCCGGATTCCAGCGCCGGAAAGTCATAGCGCGTGCCCCAGAACTTCGAGGAGAACTCTTCTCGCAAGTCTATCTTCTGTGCCGTCATCGCCTCGAACGCGGTCTCGGAATCGCGAAAATATTCAAAGGTGATCGTATCGAAGTTAAACCGCCCAACGTTCACTGGCAGGTCTTTGCCCCAATAATCGTCGCGCCGCTCATATGTTATGGATCGGTCTCGCAGCACTTTTCCAATTTTGTACGGTCCGGAGGATAACGGCACGTCGAGGTTCGATTCCGTGAAGTCGTTCTCGGTGTAATATGCCTTCGAAAAGATCGGCAGCGTTGCCACCAACATCGGCAAATCGCGTTTGGGCGCGTCTTTTACAAAGTTGTATTTTATCCGGTTGGGCGATAGCGCCTCTGCCGATTCAACGTCGCGAAGTGACAACCGATAGGCCGGATGTCCTTTTTCTTTAAGCAGATCGAATGTGTGGGCGACGTCTTCGGCAGTGATGGGTGACCCATCGGCAAAAACCGCGTCGTCGCGTAACTCGAAGGTTATCCAGTCTCCGCCGGGGATAAACTCCGCATGGGTAGCCACCAAACTGTAGACGGAGTCCGGTTCGTCATGAGCGCGGACCATCAGACTGTCAAAAACCAGATTGAACGGAGCGGCCAAACCATCCGCCGGATCGCCCTTGAGGATATAACTGTTGAGACTGTCAAAGGTTTGGCTGGCTAAGACAGATGTCGTCCGCAGCGAGCCGCCCTTGGGGGCATCCGGATTGACGTAGTCAAAGTGCTTAAAATCGCGGGCGTATTTCAGATCCCCAAAGGCAGACAGGCCATACCCGGTCTGCACCGCATCCGCGAAGGCGACCGGGCTGAATGCCAACGCCATCGCGAACGCCAACGTCGCGATGCCGCGATGACTGGGGCAGCAGCGGCCGATCATTTTTCGGCCTCCGACGACCACCAAACCGTCGGGAAGCCAATGCTATGCGAGGGGGTTTGTTCTGGTTTCGTGACCTTTTCATGCCACCATGCCACCCGCTCGGTGGGCGTATAAAGCTCCATGATGCCATAGTGACCCCACAGCAGCACGCGGTCCAACGCCCTCGAATACGCAGCAAGTTCGTCGCGATCCTTGGCAAAAATCAGTTTTTCGATCAGGGAATCAATTACGGGATTCTTCACGCCGGCCATGTTGCGCCCGCCTTGCGCGTCGGCGGCATCACTGCCCCAGAAATCACGTTGCTCATTGCCGGGGGAAGACGAGTTGCCAACCCCACCAATCGTCATATCAAAGTCATGGTCTTCGACGCGGCGCACGTATTGCGCGGGGTCAATCAGCCGCAGCTTCGTATCAATTCCAAGACGCCCAAGATTCTTCATAAAGGGCGCAATGACGCGCTCTTGTTGAGACGAGGCATAGAGGAATTCGACGGTGAAGACTTTGCCTTCATCGTTTACCAGCTTGCCGTCCTCGACGGTCCATCCGGCTTCTTTCAGCAGTTTTTTCGAGCGGCGTAACACCCGGCGATTAGGGCGCCCCGACCCATCAGAGATCGGCATTTCAAAAGGTTCAGTGAAAATTTCCGGGCGAAGATCGTCTTTGTACTCCTCCAGAATTTCCAACTCTAGCCCTTCAGGCAGGCCGGATGACATCAAGTCCTTCGTGCCTTGGAAATAGCTGGTTGGCCGTGCGTATTGGTCAAAGAAAATCGCCTTGTTAGTCCATTCGAAATCGAAGGCGAGTGCGAGCGCTTCTCTGACCCGAACATCGGCAAATTTTTCGCGGCGCGTATTAAAGGTGAAAGTCTGTGAGCGCTTTGGTCCGTCGGTTTTGATTTCTTCTTTGAGAACCTTTCCATCCTCGACGGCAGGAAAGTCATAGCGCGTGGCCCAGTTAATCGAGCTATTCTCCTCGCGTAGATCGAGTTGCCCCGCCTTAAACGCCTCAAAAGCCCCGTTATTGTCCTTAAAATATTCAAAGCGCAGCTTGTCGAAGTTATTCGAACCCACATTCACCGGCAGGTCTTGGCCCCAATAATCCTCAACTCGGTCATATTCGATAAAGCGCCCCGTTTCGAACGCGCCAACCTCGTAAGCACCTGAACCAAGAGGCTTTTCAAGGGAAGATTTTGTAAAGTCGCGGTCTTTCCAGAAATGCTCTGGCAAAACGACGAGCTGCCCCATGATATGCGGCAATTCACGATTGTTCTTTTCGCTAAACGTAAAGCGCAAAATATTGTCGCCCATATCTTCCGCTTTTTCGACGTCTTTATAGTAAAAACGGTAGAAGGGCTGTCCTTTACTGATCAGCAGATTGAACGAAAAAATTGCATCTTTCGGCGTGAGCGGCGTTCCGTCATGCCAGCGCGCTTCTTCGCGAATTTTGAACGCGACCGAGGAAAAGTCTTTCGGATGCTCAATCCATTCCGCCAACAATCCGTATTCAGTCGATGACGCATCCAATGCCGTCGTCATCAAGGTGTCGTAGATCGACCCCATTCCAGTTGCCGCATCACCCTTCACAATAAACGGGTTAAAGCTGTCATATCCGCCGATCGCAGCAAGGCGTGCAGTCCCGCCTTTGGGCGCATCAACGTTGGCATAATCGAAATGCTTGAAATCGGCAGGATATTTAAGATCGCCAAGCAACGTGGCACCGTGCGAGCGGTGCATCTCTTCCTTTGCATGTGCCAAACCTGAAAAGCCCAAGGGCGTCGCGCCTGCCGCGCTGCCCGCCAAGAGAAGTTGCGTCACCTGTCGTCGGTCGAAGATCATCTGCTCGTCTCCTTTTACGCTGTAATATCCTGCCATTCCGCGCCGATGCAATGCTTATGGCTCATTGTCATGCTTCCATGCGCGTTGGCTATGATGGCACATTTACGGCGCGGCCAAAGAATGGCGAGTTTGATCACGGATTCGGCAGATAAAACGAAAAATGGCCACCCTTCCGGGCAGCCATTATCGGATTTTACGATATTGGACCGTTTTTACTCGGTCGGTAGGGGAATCGCCGAGTCGCTTTGCTCGTTCAGCCACGCCATCAGGTTCGCGCGGTCCGCGTCCTTTTTCATCCCGTTATACTTCATCGCGGTGCCCTTGGCATAAGCGCTTGGCTTGAGCAGGAAAGCATTGAGAGCGTCCCAATCCCACACCCCCTCTTTTTCAGATAGGGCAGCAGAATAACCAAATCCGCCGGCACTAGCGATGTCGCGGCCAACAACACCCCATAAGTTCGGGCCCGCTTTCGCGGCTCCGCCGGATTCAGCGTTGTGGCAGCCTTTGCAAGACTTGAATTGCTTTGCGCCCGCTGCAGCATCGGCGCTGGCCATGATCGCAGCGACAGAGACGACTTCCTCTTCTGCGCCACCTTCTTCTTCGGCAACCTCAATGGAATAAGCAGGGGTTTCCAGCTTATCCATCGACACGACGCCGTGCGAAATTTCGGTTAAACCAACAAAGGCGAGCATTGCGGCGCAGCCGACGCCCACGATCTTGCTGAGTTCCAACTCGTCCATCGAAAATCCTTAAAGCGAAGCCGCTTGATGCGGCATTCTCGCGGTTTGGTGCTTCAATCAGCGGCGTATTAGCGGTTTCCCGCACCTACCTGCAAGTCTATAAGCGCATTGATCTTCCTAAATTCCAAAACGAGAGAGATTATGCGTCAAGAAACCGCGTCTTCCGCCGCTTCCGAAACCGTCGATGCCGAGAATCGCATCGCGTTTCAGGGCGAAAAAGGCGCGTTTTCGCATCAAGCGTGTTCTGAAGTCTTTCCAGATATGCAGCCAGTGCCATGCCCAACCTTTGAAGAGGCGATTGCCACGGTGCGCCGAGGCGAGGCGAGGCTGGCCATGTTGCCGGTCGAAAACTCGCTCTATGGCCGAGTCGCCGATATTCACCATTTGCTCCCCGAATCAGGACTTCACGTCATCGGCGAGCATTTTTTGCCGATCCGGATGCAGCTTTTGGGGTTACCTGAGGCAACGCTGAACGGCGTGAAAACCGCCGAAAGCCTGAATGTGGCGCTGGGACAAGTACGCAAGTTTCTGAATAGTCAGAATATTCGCGCAATCCCCGGCCCTGATACTGCCGGGTCCGCACGATTGGTGGCCGAGGCAAAAGACCCCACCCGAACCGCAGTGGCCTCGACGCTTGCGGGCGAGGTTTATGGCTTGAAGACACTGGCCGCTGATATTGAAGATGCAGCGCATAACACCACGCGATTCCTTGTCTGCTCACGTACCAAAATCGAGGCTAAGCCGGGGTCCGAGGCG
Source organism: uncultured Neomegalonema sp. (assembly GCA_964549375.1). Classification (GTDB taxonomy): domain Bacteria; phylum Pseudomonadota; class Alphaproteobacteria; order Rhodobacterales; family Rhodobacteraceae; genus JAHDDY01. The sequence goes on along the minus strand of CAZJWF010000036.1, from coordinate 17,676 downwards.
ATCACGAGCTTCGTTTTCCGCGTTCGAAACCTGCCAGCTTCGCTATATAAAGCGATGGGCGGTTTTGCGACCAATGGCGTGAATATGGTTCGGCTGGAAAGCTATATGCTCGGAGGATCGTTCACAGCGACGCAGTTCATTGCCGATATTGACGGTCATCCAGAAGACCCGCCTGTCGCACGCGCCCTAGAAGAGTTGGATTATTTCACGGATTACGTGAAAATTTTGGGCGTTTATCCGCCGAACGGTTTCCGAAAAAAAGCCGCGCAAGGCTGACCACATCTGGATTCGTTGACAAATCACCGGTGTCCTGTGACGAATTAAGTCGTAAAATTAGGGAGACTCTCAACAATGAAACGCACTGTCACCGCACTTACGGCCGCTTTGATCTTCATGGCCACTGCAGCGAAGGCTGAAACTCTGAAAGTTTGCTCGGAGGGCGCCTACCCTCCCTTCTCCGTGACAACTGAATCCGGTGAGTTGGAAGGATTCGACGTTGATATTGCCAATGCTCTTTGTGACGAGATGGGCATGAAGTGCGAGCTTGTCGCAACGGAATGGGACGGAATTATTCCGGCGCTGCTGGAAAAGAAATGCGATGCCATCATCGCGTCAATGTCGATTACCGAAGAACGTAAAAAGCAAATCGACTTTACGGCGAAATACTACCAAACACCTGCTAAATTTGTTGCCGCGGACGATGCTGATTTTGAAATTTCCGCTGACGGTCTTTCGGATTTGGTGGTCGGCGTTCAGCGCGGAACGATCCACCAAGACTTTATGGAAGGTGAGTTCCCTGACGTGGAACTGAAACTCTACGGCACGCAAGACGAGGTCTATTTGGATCTGACGGCCGGGCGCCTTGATGCCATTATTCAAGATTCAGTGGCCGCGAATGACGGTTTCCTGCAGACTGACAATGGCAAGGGCTACGCTTTCATCGGCCCCGATTATTCGATCCCAAAATATCACGGTGACGGAGCTGGAATCGGGGTCCGCAAAGAAGATGCCGCGCTAAAGTATGCTCTTTCGAGCGCTATTGATGCGATTCTTGAGAACGGCAAATATGGCTTTATCAACGCGAAGTACTTCGACTTTTTGATTTACTAAGCGATTGGCGAGCCGCCGCAAAGAATGCGGATAATGCAGTCTCTCCCTATCTAATAATAGGGAGAGACCATTCAAATTTTCTCGCTGCAAGGTAGGCAAGGTTTATGAGCACCGGCGACCTTAGTGTGCGGTATCTCTCGATTTTTGGTGTTTTCGCAGGGTTGGCCGCGCTGCTAACCTTTGGCGTCGGCGGGTATGCACCGATCTTGCTTCAAGGTGCAGGAATTACACTCGCATTGGCGGTATCTGGTTTGTTGTTGGCAACAAGCTTGGGCCTTTTGGCCGCGTGGGCAAAGATTGGCGGCGGTTTCGTGCTTCGCGCGATTGCCAATACCTACACCGTCATTATCCGAGGCATCCCCGACCTCGTCATGATCTTGCTGATTTATTATGGCGGGCAACGTCTCGTGAATCAGGTCTCAAGCGGATTAGGTTTCGGGCAGGTTGACGTCTCGGCTTTTCTGGCCGGTTTTTTCGCCATCGGTTTCATATACGGCGCCTATCTGGCCGAAACGTTTCGCGGGGCCTGGCTTTCCATTCCGCGTGGGCAGATAGATGCGGGCAAGGCGCTCGGTCTGCCGCCGCTATTGAGTTTCAGGAAAATTTTGCTACCGCAACTCGTCCGTTCAGTCTTAACCGGCTACGCGAATGTCTGGCAGGTCTTGGTGAAATCGACGGCGGTAGTCTCGGTCATCGGACTAGGTGATCTGGTGGGCCTTGCCGATAAGATCGGTAAATCGACGCGCGAGCCTTTTGTGTTTCTTGTGGTCGTGATGCTGTTCTACCTCGTAATGACTATCATCAGTGAGCACGGCTTTAAGTGGTTGGAACGTCGCAGTGATCGGTGGGCGACATGAATCTAGACCTGCCTTTCAAGCATTGGGATTTGTTTGCCCAAGGTATCTGGTATACCCTTCACTTGACCGCGCTTTCATTGTTTTTCGGGGCTTTGATCGCCGTCCCAGCCGCTTTTGCGATGCTACGCGGCGGTGTGTCCGGTTCTATCGCGCAGGGCTATGTCTATCTGTTTCGCGGCACACCGTTGATCGTTCAAACTTACATTCTCTATTACGGCTTCAGTCAGTTCGAAGCGGTTCGGGACTCGTGGTTTTGGCGCCCGCCAAGCTACATCCGCAAGGCGTGTATTGACGATTTCCTGTATTGGAAGATCTGCGCGGGCGATTTTATCCCCAGCCTACGAAGTGCATGGTGGTGTGCGCTCATCGCGTTTTCCCTGAATTCAGGCGCCTATGTCGCCGAGATTTTGCGCGGAGCCCTAAAGAACACGCCGAAAGGCGAACTTGAGGCCGCCCGCGCAATGGGGTTGAGCGATAAACAGGTACGAAAGCTCATCCACCTTCCATCCGCGATGCGCCGTGCGCTGCCGCAATACGGCAATGAAGTCATCTTTATGCTGCACGGTTCGGCAGTGGCCAGTGTGATTACAATTCAGGATATTCTGGGGTCGGGCCGAACGCTCAACGCCAAATATTATGTCGCGTATGAGGGTTTTTTGACCGCAGCGATGCTGTACCTGATCATCACTTATATTCTGGTGTTTTTGTTCCGCTTTGTTGAACGGCACTACCTAAAACATCTCAACATAGATGAACCGGGAACCAAGCGTGGCTGGTTCGGTCGCAAGATCAATGACCCTCAGACAGCCATGTAAGTCTCACTGGGAATTTGGACGAACCCGCACAGTTTCAAGGCACCGCGCACGGATTGTTCCAGCCCGTCGATCGCTTCGGAAACCGCCTCTGCCAAAGGAGCAACGGTGTGATTTTTGGAGGTGATATAGGGGAGACCCGGCGTTGGTTGTGTTTGGCGCAACACGCGCAATGCGGCGGCCTCTGCGTCGTAGCGCTGCGCCAGACGCCACGTGACCGCATCAATGGCGGTAATGTCGGCGGTGCCATCGGCAACCGCTTTGATCGCATTCGTGTGACCGCCCGTACATAGCCACTTTCTGAAAAAGGCTCCCTCCCATGCGGCGAAACCGGATTGCGAGTCCCTCGCGTTGAACGCGCAAACTCCTTCGGCAAAGTCAGCATCAGCTGAGCGTGGATCATCTGCTCGCACCACAATCACACTGCAATAATATCCCGGCGGACAGTCTGGCACACCGTAATCGGGTGTGCCGATCAGTTGTGCTTTCTCATGCAAACCAAGGCGCCACGGCATGCCGCATGTCTGGCTCAGCACCAGTTTCGGGTCTGTCCAGACAAGCGAGGTCTCACGTTGGCGGTCAAGGGCATCCGGTGCATTCAGTCCTTGTGCCCGAATAGCATCTCGCATGGCCGCCCAGAGCGCGTCGGTTTCGTCGCGCAGCTCCACGCGGTCATACATGGGAAGCGACGCGATCATTCGTCCATCAACGGATGCGGAACAGGATCTTTGACGCGCAGGAAGTACTGCCGAAAGATGGATCCATAAGAGCGGTATCGATACCCGCCATTCCGTTTCAGAAAGACGTCCTGCCGGGACCGATAGAGCGTGGGAAGCTGATACCAAGGTACCTGCGGATGGGCGTGGTGAACCGCGTGGAAATTATTGTTCAGGAACAGCAGCGCAAGCGGGCCGCGATCCTCGATAATTACGCTGCGTCCGGCGGCACGCTCATCTGCGCGATGCTCAAGGAACGTCCGTATTTTGAGAATAGATAGGCCGAGATATGCGCTGATCAGATAAGCCCAAAACGGCATAGTGCTCGCCCCAACCCAAAGGATGACGGGCACCGCACCCAGGATATGCAGAAACCAAGCACGTCGAACCGCGCGATCTCCTGCATGGGCGTGGCGCACGTCGGCTGCAACAAACGCCGCCATCGCAAGTGCAGGGCCAATTAACATTCGGCCAAACAGGGTATTGTTGAACTCAAGCAACCATCGCCGCCACGCCGCCATCCCGCGCCAGACCTGCGGGTCGAGGTAGTTGCTTTCTGGATCGTCATAGGGGTCGGTCAACAGCTCGTTTCGGTGATGATCTAAATGCGTATCCCGGAACCTTCCATAAGGAATAGCAAGGCCGAGGGCTGGAAAGACAAGCGCCTCGTTCAGACGGGGGTTATTGAAGGGATGCCCGTGCAGAACTTCGTGTTGCAAAGAGGAATGAAGCGTCAGCACCACAGCAATGGCTGGAACAGCAATTGCTACCCCCAGCCACGCCGCAAACCACGTAATCGCGGCCCACAAACCGTAACATGCAAGCACCAAGGCCAGCGTTGGCCATTCGATTTCCCGCTCCCTCGTCATGACGATAGGCTGCATCGGCTTTCTCTGAGGTGCAAGCTTCTTTGCAGCAGCCAAAACGCGGTTTCGCGCCCGCCGTCGCCGGGGTAGGATACCCGAAACCTCATCGGAGCGTCCTATGCCCAAGACTGATTTACCCATTCTCGAACAGCGCCGTATCGAAGCAAATATCATCAAGCCGATCTTTGACGAGATGGTCTCGGTCCTCGGCGAAGCTCAGGCCAAAGACATTATCGGCAATGCGATTATCAAGAATGCCATCGAGCAAGGTCGCGCCTATGCAGAAGGCGAGGATGGCGAGACAAGTTTAGAGAGCTTTCACGCCCTGTTGCCGCAATGGAAAGCAAACGGCGCGCTCGAAGTGGAAATGCTGAAAGAAACCGATACCGAGGTTCATTACAACGTCACCCGCTGCCAGTACGCCGAGATGTATCGCGCGATGGGTATAGGAGACATTGGGCATCTGCTGTCATGTAATCGGGACGGCACATTCTGCACCGGCTACAACCCAGAAATCGAGCTGGAACGTACCCAAACCATTATGAGCGGCGCATCCTACTGCGACTTTCGGTATAAGCAACGATCCTCCGAGAGTTAGAATTCCCCAGCGGCAAACACGGCCATTGTCACAATATCGGAGACACTGGCGGTCAGGCTGGCGACCTGTACAGGTTGTTCCATCCCGACAAGTATCGGGCCTATCAGCGTCGATCCGCCCATCTCGCGTAGCATTTTGGTTGAGATCGACGCCGAGTGACGAGCAGGCATCACCAGCACGTTAGCAGGGCCGGATAACCGACAGAACGGATAAGCTGCCATCGCATCCATATTGAGTGCGACATCGACAGCCATCTCGCCATCGAACTCAAAATCGACACCGCGTTGTTCGAGGATCTTCACGCCCTTCCTTAGATTGACGGAGCGTTCGGACTCTGGATAGCCGAACGTTGAGAACGACGTCATCGCGACGCGCGGCTCCAATCCCATCTTGCGGGCGGCGCCCGCAGCAGCCTCGGCGATATTCGCGATTTCCTCGCCCGTCGGCATCTCGTGAACTACGGTGTCAGCGACCAGTACCGTTCGACCTCTGGCAACGACCGCGGTAGCGCCGATGACGATCTTTTCGTGATCCGGGTCGAGAACTTCTTGGATACGGTCCAGCACGACAGCGGATTTCCGGGTCACACCGGAGACAACACCATCAGCATCCCCAAGCGCCAACATACAGGCCGCGAAGGTGTGCCGATCTTGTTGAACCATGCGCTGGGCATCGCGCTCTAATCGACCTCGCCGCTGCATCCGTTTATAAAAATAGTCGGTATAGGCCGGGACACGATCTGACAGACGCGCATTGAGAATTGTCAGCTCGTCAGTACCTTCCAAACCTAACCGCCGTGCAGTCTCGTGAACCTCGTTCTCGCGACCGATCAGGATCGCTTCGCCCAAACCGGATCGTACATACGAAACCGCCGCACGAATAACCCGTTCATCCTCGCCCTCGGCAAAGACCATGCGCTTGGGATTCGCCCGGACTTTGTCGTGCAGCACTTGTAGCATCGCAGCGGTTGGATCGAGCCGCGCGGCAAGCGTCTGATCGTAGCTTTTCATGTCGATGATCGGCTTGCGCGCCACGCCGCTATCCATCGCCGCTTTTGCGACGGCGACCGGGACTTGTTGGATCAAGCGCGGGTCGAAGGGGGCAGGAATGATGTACTCCGGCCCGTAGCGCATCTTGCGGCCATACGCGGCGGCGACCTCGTCAGGCACGTCTTGTCGCGCTAGTTCAGCAATGGCACGGGCTGCCGCGATCTTCATTTCATAGTTGATCGTGCTGGCGCGAACGTCGATGGCTCCCCGGAAAATGTAAGGAAAACCCAGCACGTTGTTGACTTGGTTCGGATAGTCCGAGCGCCCGGTGGCAACAATGGCATCGGGTCGCGCCTCGCGCGCTTCCTCCGGCGTGATTTCCGGGTCCGGGTTTGCCATGGCGAAGATGATCGGCTTTTCGTTCATCGTCATCAGCATTTCAGGCGTTAGGACACCCGGAGCCGATAAGCCGAGGAACAGATCGGCCCCTTTGATCGCTTCGGCGAGGGTTCGGTTGGGCGTGTCCACCGCATGAGCAGCCCGCCATTCATCGAGATCAGCGCGGCCTTTGTAGAGCACACCGTCCAGATCAACGAGCGTCGCGTTCTCGTTTTTAATACCAAGGTTTTTCAGCAGCTCAATACAGGCGATACCGGCGGCACCGGCGCCAACCATAACAACTTTTGTGTCTTCGAATTTCCGTCCGGTCAGGTCCAAGGCGTTGATCACGCCCGCCCCCACGATAATGGCGGTGCCGTGCTGGTCATCATGGAATACGGGAATATCCATGAGTTCCCGCAAGCGGCGCTCGATGACAAAGCACTCCGGCGATTTGATGTCTTCAAGGTTTATGCCGGCAAAGGTCGGCCCCATGTGCTTGACCGCATCGACAAAAGCGTCTGGGTCTTCGGTATCCAGTTCGATGTCGAACGAGTCGATATCCGCGAACCGTTTGAACAAAACGGCCTTTCCCTCCATCACGGGCTTCGACGCCAGAGCCCCCAAGTTCCCAAGACCCAAAATGGCGGTTCCGTTGGAAACGACCGCGACCATATTGCCCTTGGCGGTGTATTCGTAGGCCAAATCAGGATTTTCAGCGATAGACCGAACGGGAACCGCGACACCGGGAGAATAGGCAAGCGACAAATCGCGCTGTGTCGCCATCGGCTTGGTCGCACTGATCTCTAGTTTTCCGGGTTTGCCCCGTGCGTGAAAATCGAGGGCTTCTTGACTGGAAAAGCGCGAATTTTGGTCAGGCATTGTGCTCTCTGGCTGGTTTGGGCGAAAGGATCCAGACCCTATTCCGTGAGGCGAAAAGGGACAATGCCTTTCCTACAAAAGAACAATTTTGTGCGGCTTGAAAATTCAGCTACTTCGTACCGCGACATCACAGTTGCGTATCCTGTCCGTAGCTGCATTCTGTATCAAACCGCCGTTTCGGAGATCGCTATGCCATACAATGCCCCTCTCAAAGACATCCGGTTTTGCCTTCAGCATGTCGCACAGGCGAATAACCTGTCCGAAACGCCGCTGTTTTCCGAAGCAACGCCCGAAACGGTGGATGCTGTTCTGACCGAGATGGGCAAATTCGCCACAGACACCCTCGCCCCTCTACAGCGCCCCGGCGATGAGGGCGCTAAACTTGAGGACGGGACGGTCAAGACCCCTGCAGGTTTCAAGGAGGGTTATGCGGCTTTGGCTGACGGGGGGTGGATGGGCCTCGCGGCGTCACCAGAACACGGCGGAATGGGTTTACCGCTGACCGTCCAAACGGCGGTGAATGAAATGCAGGCGAGCGCATGTCTGTCGCTGTCACTATGTCCGCTGATGACCCAAGGCTCGATTGAGGCGTTTGAATCCCATGCCAGTCCTGAGCTGATCGAGCGTTATTTACCGAAGATGATCTCTGGCGAGTGGAACGGCACGATGAACTTAACCGAGTCGCAAGCTGGGTCGGATGTCGGGGCGCTGAAGACAAAAGCTGAACCAGAGGGCGATGCCTACCGGATTACGGGACAGAAAATTTACATCTCTTGGGGCGACCACGACATGACGGATAACATCGTCCATCTGGTGCTCGCGCGCCTGCCAGATGCCCCGTCCGGGTCGAAAGGGATCAGCCTGTTTGTTGTTCCCAAAGTGCTGGAGGACGGATCGCCGAACGGTGTGGAGACCGTTTCCATCGAGCATAAAATGGGCCTCAACGGTTCGCCAACCTGTGTCATGGCCTATGAGGGTGCAAAAGGCTGGCTTGTCGGAGAAGAAAACCGGGGCCTTGCCTGTATGTTCACGATGATGAACAACGCCCGATTGGGTGTGGGGGTTGAGGGGCTGGGCGTGGCAGAGGCCGCAGCACAACACGCACTCGCCTATGTTGTGGACCGTGTTCAGGGGAAAGCCGCCATGCCGGCGGATGCCACGGCAACGGGTGGAATCATTGATCACCCTGATGTGCGCCGCATGACGATGGAGATGAAAGCCCGGACAGAGGCAGTGCGCGCGATTTGTTACGACACCGCTAAGGCGCTCGATATGGCGCGGGCTGCACCAGAGGCCGAGAAAGAAAAATGGGCACGGCGCGGGGCATTCTTGACACCGCTCGCCAAAGCCTACGGCACACAAACCGGTATGAAGGTCGCTGAACTGGGTGTTCAGGCACATGGCGGCATGGGTTTTATCGAAGAAACCGGGGCCGCTCAGTTTTATCGCGACGTTCGGATTACAGCAATTTACGAAGGCACAAACGGTATTCAGGCCGCGGATCTCGTCGGGCGGAAACTCTCGATGGATGGCGGCGAAACGGCACGCGCCGTTCTGGACGAGGCCGAGACGGAAATTGGCACGGGCCAAACTCCGATGACCCGTAATCTCGCCGCTGTTCATGAGGCGGCTGAAGAGGTCACACAATGGATGCTGGCGCAGAATGATATGGCCGAGCGCCTTGCAGGGTCACATGCGTATTTGATGCTCATGTCCACGTTGCACGCCTCGACCCTGCTTCATCGCGGTTTGCGCGCGGCTGAGGTTCATATGGCGGATGATCCGGATTTCTATCAGGCGAAAGTGGCGATTGCGGCGTATTATCTGGCGCATATCGCCCCCGAAGCGATGGGCTATGCGATGAGCGCCAAACTAGGATCGAGTTTGCATTATGCGCTGACGCCTGAACAACTCGCGTCCTGACCCACGGCACCTCGCCCGCAATACGGAAAATGTAACGATGAAAACCCGTGCCGAGAAGATTGCGGACGCCGAAGCCGCCGGACTGACTTTTCCGTATCCCGATCCGCCTGCGAAGGGCGCAACAATCGAGGTGGCGCCGGGCATCCATTGGGCGCGCTTGCCGCTGCCAATGGCGTTGGATCATGTGAACATCTATCTGCTGGAGGATGCCGACGGTTGGACGGTCGTTGATACCGGCATGAAAACCCGCGACGGGCGTGCCGCGTGGGAGGAGTTGCTGGCGGGGCTTTTGGCCGGAAGGCCTATTCATCGGGTGCTCGTCACCCATAACCACCCTGATCACATTGGCCTCGCGGGTTGGCTTTGCGAGAAAGTTGATGCGCCTCTCGTCACAACGCGCACGTCTTTCCTCTACGCCAAGATGTTGCAACTCGACGGTTGGGACGAGCTGCCAACGGATGCCGTCAAATATTATAAGAGGGCAGGTTTCGGACCCGTCGAGATGGAGCGCGCACAAAACCGCGCTCAGTTTGGGTTCTCGAAGGTTTGCGCGCCACTGCCGCTTGGCTTCGAGCGCATCGTCGAGGGTGACGTGCTGCGAATCGGAGCGCGCGATTGGCAAGTTATCGTTGGACATGGGCATGCTGCCGAACATGCGATGCTGTGGTGTGAAACCGACGGGCTCTTGATCTCAGGAGATCAAGTTTTGCCGCGCATTACCTCTAATATTGGTGTCTATCCAACCGAGCCAGATGGAGATCCTCTAGGGGAATGGCTGGCCAGTTGCGCGCGGCTGCGCGATCTGTTGCCCGGCGATCTGCTGGTTTTCCCCGGCCACAACGAGCCTTTCACTGGGGTTGGTATCCGGCTGCAACAACTATTGGACCATCATGCGGAAACGTTGAGCGCCTTGACCGAACATCTGTCCGAGCCGCGAACCGCCATTGAGTGTTTTGAGACCCTGTTTGATAGGCGCATTACTGAACAGCTTCAGGGTTTTGCCACGGTCGAGGCCGTCGCACACCTAAATCATTTGGTTCGCACTCACCGAATTTCTCGAAAAGAAGAAGCGGGCGTTTATCAATACGCCCGCTTCCAATAGTTTAGTCGAATTAGAGAAGGGTCAGATCAGCGTGACCGATTGGCACGTTGAACTTCTCACACCAGATCCAAACTTGGTCGTAGTCACCGATGTCCAGGCCAGGCGTCAGCGCATATACCGATTCGCCATTCGCTTGGATGAGACCAAGAATGGTTCCGGGCTGATACCCGCCAGCAGCTTTATTTCCGAGGGCCACTTTAGGATCAGGAGCGCCGCTTTCAGAGAAGCCTGGTCCAAGGCGGATAAACCATTGACCGTTCTGGCGAAATACTTCCGTTGTTCCAGTAACTTGGAACTTCTTTGTCCCAACGAATGACCCACGTGCCGTGGTCAATACTTGGCTTGCGGCAGGGGCTGCTGCTGCCGGTGCATAATCGTCAGAAGATGTGCTGGACTCAGTGCAGCCAGCGAGAGCGAGAGCGGCGAATGCCGCAATAATAAAGTTTTTCATTTGTGTACCTCCGTTTGCGATAACAAAAGTAAATATGTTTGAGAGGCCGCTCGTCCAATAACGGCTGTGCGATAAATGTTTCAATTTTCGCGTAAGCTGAACGTAAGGTCAGCGTAGTCGCGGGATAGATGATGCGATACGGTCCATCACGACGGGTTGTATCGGAGGACCATCATGAACGCATTGACAGGCAAGACGGTGTTTATTTCAGGTGGCAGCCGAGGAATCGGGCTTGCAATTGCCAAGGCATGCGGCGGGGCCGGGGCCAATGTCGTAATTGCGGCCAAGACGGATAAACCCCATCCAAAACTACCCGGAACAATCCACACAGCCGCGGATGAAATTCGCGCCGCCGGTGGGCAAGCGCTTCCGGTGCTTTGCGACATTCGCGAGGAGGATCAGGTACACGCTACAGTTGATAAGGCGGTCGCTGAATTCGGCGGTATTGATGCGGTCATCAATAACGCGAGTGCGATCAGTTTGACCCCGACGCCAAAAACGGACCTCAAACGTTATGACCTGATGACTGATGTCAACTCTCGCGGGACGTTTCTGGTGACTAAGGCCTGCCTGCCACATCTGCTCAAGTCCAACAGCGCGCATGTACTGACGCTCTCGCCACCGCTCGATTTCAGGACGATGTGGTTCCAAAATCACCCCGCTTATTCGCTGGCAAAATACGGTATGAGCCTGCTGTCGCTGGGCTGGGCGGGCGAGTTCAAAGGTAAGGTTGCCGTAAACTGCCTGTGGCCGCGCACGACGATTGACACGGCAGCAGTGCGAAATCTGCTGGGCGGTGAGAAGATGGCATCCGCCAGCAGAACGCCCGAGATTATGGGCGATGCAGCATTGGCAATTTTGAAAAAGCCGGTCGATTTCAGCGGATGGTTCTGTCTTGACGACTTGGTGCTAGCGGCGGAAGGCGTGACAGATTTTGAAGCTTATTCCGTGACACCGGGCGCCAAACTCCAGATGGACTTCTTCGTCCCGGAAACAGCTCTACCCCCCGCCGAGGCAGGGGGTGCCGTCGGTTGGCGCGAACCTGAGCTGAAACTAGGTTAAAGGTGTCGGCGCTACAGTTTGAAGTTTAGCATCACACCGATTGGTAATCATCCAAGCGATCCTTCAGAAACGTATAAGCTTCTCGCGCGGCGCGCTGAACAGCTCGATCAAGCGTGATGATCCGAAAATCTTCTCTCGTGTCAGCGAACGCCACCGGAGGAGAGTTTTCATCATGCCACGGCAGACAAAATAGCGACTTGCCATACTTCTGTCCCGCCCGATTCAACGAGAGAAAGAAGGTTTGATTTTCCAGCGCGCGAGTGATGACGAAGGGATGCCAAGTGTGAAAGCTTTCATCCCGATAATACGCGCCACAATGAAGGATCACATCGACATCATGGTCGATGATTAAAACCCGTGAAAGTTCGGGAATGCGGATATCGTAGCAAATGATGGGCGACAGCCGAAAACCACATACCTCAAAGACGAAAGTGTGGTCGCCGCGATTGAAGTATTCCTTTTCCATTGACGCGCCGTATTGCGCGAGGTGCAGCTTATCATAGTGGCCGATCAAACTTCCGTCTGGTCCGACAACCGCGGCACAAATGAAGTATTTGCCCCTATCGCTGCGCGGAAAACTGAAACAGACATGTGTGTTGAACTCAAGGGCGATGTCCCGCCATGCTTGAAACGAGGGGCCATCCAGCGGCTCAGCAAGGCTTTTAAGTTCGGCAAAGGTTTCGCGCGAATAGTCAATGCTCGACAATTCCGGCAATACGATAAGGTCAACCGACTGCGACGATCCTACGAGATGCGTGTGGACTTTTTCGGTTGATCGCAACAGATGCACGTCACGCTCGCGCGTGCTCGTCATCGGAGGGATGTCAATCTGACAGGCCAATACTGTCATCGTTTCATGAGAGCCGCGCTCAGCGCTCATCATGCTCTCCAATTCGCAAACTTCTTTTCGTGAACTGAGTGTACCGGGATTCGCGCGTAAACACGAACCCCGGTCCAATTTTACAGTCAGCTATCGAATGGCGCGGAAGCCGTCCATCATCCAACTCGCAGCCAGTTGGCCGGTATGTTTGGCGTTCTTACGACGACCCGTCACATAGTTCGGGAACTATGGAATGACCCTGCCGCCCTCATCGCGCAGTATCATACCCATTTCACGATAAATTTCGGCACGCTTGCTGTTGTCCAACTCGCCCTTGCCCATGATGAGCAGCTCGTTGAAGCGGTCATTTTCCCAGAAACTCTCGTTCCAAGCGGCACCAGACTTGTAGGTCGAGGTAGACATCACGTCCGGCGTCGGACGTGCGCCAGTTTGACATCATCCACGGCTTTTCCAGCCAAACTTCTGACCAATACCCGTCATTCGGTTCAGGGATAGGCTTGATGTCGATCTCGGCTTCTTTGGGATGTGCAGAATACAGGATGATCAGATCCATCGCACCCGTCGCAATGGACTCCGCAGAGCGCAGTTCGACCGTCTGGCCTTCCATGCCTGCTTTTTTCCAAAGAGAGCGAGCTTTGTCCGGATCATATTCGCGCTGTGGAATGTCATCCGGATAGAACGGCATCGCTGGTGAGTGGTGGAAATCATTCCCAATCGTTGCAGCACCGAAAGCGATTTTCTTGACAGTATCTTCCCGGTCCATTGCCAACTTCAACGCCATCCGAACGTCGGAATTGTCGAATGGTGCTGTGTTGGTATGCATCGGCAGCGTGATGCAGGATGCCGAAGGCACGTTGTCGATTTCAATATCTGGGTTGCGCGCCAGTCGCTTCATCGTTTTGTTTTCGAGCTGACTGACTGCAGCGACTTCACCGGTCAGCAGAGCCGACTGGCGTGCGTTTGAATCGTTAATGCACAGGAACTCGATGGCGTCGAAATAGGCGCCTTCACCATGCCACCCGTCGTGACGAACGAGCGATGCGCGAACGCCTGGCTCGAACTCTTTCAAGACATAAGGGCCGCAGCCGTCTTCGCATCCCTCATCCAGCCATTCGAATTGGCACTTGACCATCTTGTATCAAGATACGACGACGCGCAATGCGCATGACATCCAGATTTCGAATCGAAGCGAAGCAAAACTAATAAAACGGTTATTGGCGCAGTGACCAAGTTTTCTCACGAGGTTTCGGTCTGGATCTTATGCAATCAATCATCAAACGGCATCGGAGTAATGCGCACAAATAAGGGCAATGACCGGGGTAAGTCATTGCCCTTCTGGCAGATGAGTCGGCACTCATGAAAACCGACTCTCAGGGATAAGAGAACGACAAAGGGGTCGTTCATTCGTTCAAAACAAGTTACTTGATCGGTGCAACGCCCAGGCCGACTGAGTAAAGCTCGCACCAAAGATGCACTTCATTGAACTGGCTGACATCGATGTGGCTCGGAACGCGGAAGCTTTGCGTTCCGTTGTTCGATTTCAACAGACCAACAAGCGTGCCGTTCACGAACTTGCCATTGGAGCCGAATCCGATCTTAGGATCTGGCGCACCGCTGAACGAGAAGTTCGAGCCAAGCGTGACGACGTAGCCTTGCGCGTCTTTTGAAACGGTAACGCCGCCGGTTGTGGATTTTCCGCTTACGCCGTAGAAGGAACCGGCGCGCTCACCAGCTTGTGCTGCGACTGCGCTCAGTGCGATGCTTGCGACGAAAGTAGCGGTTGCGAGGGTCTTGCGGATCATAAGTTTTCTCCAAGGTTAGGGAACTCGAGCGGTGATTTGGGTTAAAAAGGAAGCGTCAATGAGAGGGGACGCTGCGCTTCAATGTTGGGCAATTCATCAGTGACGACCGGAGCAATTTTGCGATTCTCGCGCAGGTCTTTCAGCGCCTCGGCGTGTTTCGTGCGGCGTGCTTCTTTTGCGGTAAGGCGACCGGAAAATAACTCGCTCACATCTGCGCGATCACCGAGGACGCCAGCGGAACCGTCGTAATCACCAAACGTCATGGCAGATGAAGACGTCGCGATCGCGGCGGAAACAACGAACGTTCCAAAGGCAACGAGTAAAGACCGTGTCATAATGTTTGTTCCTTCTGGAAGACGATGACGGAGCGCATTGCCAAGACACGAAATGCCAGAACTGCGCATTAAACGAAAATATCGATTATCTCTTGCTTCAATAGCCATGAGCTATAAAAATGCGATTTCAGGCTTGAATTCAAGCTTTCAACCGCCGTCTCACATCCAGTTGAGTAGCCGTTATCTATCGGTGAACCACTGAAACATTCTTTGGAGTTACCAGCGCCCTATGGAAATGCATCAGGTTCGATATTTTTTAGCGGTATGCGAGGCGCAAAATTTTACCCGTGCGGCGGAAAGCTGCAACGTTGCTCAGCCGTCATTAACCAAAGCAATTAAGAAACTTGAGGAAGAATTCGGCGGTCCGCTTTTTCACCGCGAGCGCAATCATACAATTCTGACTGAACTCGGTCGGCGGGTTAAACCTCATATCGAAATGGTCTATGAGGCGAGCGCGGCGGCCCGGCAGGATGCCGCTGGGTATTTCAACGACGAGATCGCGAAAATCAGACTCGGCGTCATGACGACCATTGCCCCCACTCGAATGATCGGATTTCTGACCCGCTTGCGGAATGAGATTCATGGCCTTGAGATTGAACTACGCGAAGCATCAGGCAAAGAGCTGATCAAATCGATGGCAGAAGGACAATTGGATGTCGCATTGTTGGCGATGCCATCACTTCCCGAAACGCTGCACTCCATCCCCCTTTATTCTGAACGGTATATGATCGCCTTTCCCACCGGCCATGCGTTTCAGCGCCAGAACGCCGTCAACATCTCTGAGCTACAAGGCCTCGAATACCTCCAGCGTGTCCATTGCGAGTTCATCGAACATTACGAGGCAATGGGTGAAGCAACGCCTTTAGGAGTCGAAGTTCGCTACAGTTCGGAACGCGAGGATTGGGTACAGGCGATGATCGTTGCCGGATTAGGCTGCTCGATCATGCCCGAGCACTTGCCCATGCTGGATGGTATCGGCACGCGGCCTTTGAGAGAGCCAAAGGTTGCTCGAACCGTCTCGCTGGTCACAGTCGCCGGGCGGCGTCATTCTCCTGCACTGGCAGGTTTGATCCGAGTGGCGCGGCGGAACCATTGGCCTGGCAAGGCACAGAGCACTCCTTGATCCTTTGATCCGCAGACTCAGCACAGTCTTGCTCGCCGCCACGTATGCCCCAAAGAAAAACGCGCCCCCATTATCGGGAGCGCGCTGTTTTGTGAGAGCCTTTCGAGCGGCTCGGACGCATTGAAGGGTTTAGTCTTCGTCGCGCTGCTTGAGCGCCGCTCCAAGAATATCGCCGAGCGATGCACCGGCATCCGACGAACCAAATTGTTCCACAGCCTCTTTCTCTTCGGCCACTTCCAGTGCCTTGATCGACAGGCCGATCTTGCGAGTCTTGGGGTCCAGCGTCGTGACACGCGCCTCGACCTTATCGCCGACTTTGAAGTTATCAGGCTTCTGATCGTCGCGGTCGCGGGCCAGATCGCCCCGGCGGATAAAGGCGTCTTGGCCTTCAACCTTCACCTCAAGACCATTGTCGGTCACGGCCACGATTTCGGCTTCAACTTTTGAACCACGCTTTAGACCATCGGTCGCATCGTCAAAGCTCTCAGAGCCGACTTGCTTCACGCCGAGCGAGATGCGTTCTTTCTCAACGTCGACATCAAGAACGACGGCTTTGATCATGTCGCCTTTCTTGTAATCTTCGATGGCTTCCTCGCCAGAACGGTTCCAGTCGAGATCGCTGAGGTGAACCATGCCGTCGATGTCGTCGTCGAGGCCAATGAACAGACCGAATTCGGTGATGTTCTTGACGTCGCCTTCGACTTCGGTGCCGCGTGGGTGATTGGCCACGAAAGCCTCCCACGGGTTGTCCATGCACTGTTTGAGGCCAAGGGAGATGCGGCGCTTCGAAGCGTCCACGTCCAGAACCATGACTTCGACTTCTTGACTGGTCGAAACGATTTTGCCGGGATGAACGTTCTTTTTCGTCCAGCTCATTTCTGAAACGTGAACGAGCCCTTCGACACCTGGCTCCAACTCAACAAATGCACCGTAGTCGGTGATGTTGGTCACGCGGCCTTTGTGACGGCCTTCGAGTGGGAATTTCTCATCCACACCATCCCACGGATCGGATTGAAGCTGCTTCATGCCGAGCGAGATACGCTGGGTGTCTTTGTTCACCTTGACGACCTGAACTTGCAGCGTCTGACCAATGCTGAGGATTTCGGTCGGGTGGTTCACACGGCGCCATGCCATATCGGTGACGTGAAGCAGGCCGTCGACACCGCCGAGATCTACGAACGCGCCGTAATCGGTGATGTTCTTGACGACACCCTCGACAACATCGCCCTCATTGAGCTTACCAACGATTTCGCTGCGCTGTTCGGCACGGGTTTCTTCGAGGATTGCACGGCGCGAGACGACGATGTTACCGCGACGGCGATCCATTTTCAGAATTTGGAACGGCTGCGGCGTGTTCATCAACGGGCCAACATCGCGAACCGGGCGCACGTCAACTTGGCTGCCGGGCAAGAAGGCCACGGCACCGCCGAGATCTACCGTAAAGCCGCCTTTGACACGGCCAAAGATTGCGCCTTCGACGCGCTCGTTCTTCTCGAATGCTTTTTCCAGACGATCCCATGCCTCTTCGCGGCGGGCTTTATCGCGGGAAAGAACCGACTCGCCTTTGGCGTTCTCGGTGCGGTCGAGATAGACCTCAACCTCATCACCGACCTCAAGGTCGGCGGGTTTGCCGGGTGCGGCAAATTCTTTAATGTCGATGCGGCCTTCCATTTTAAAGCCCACGTCGACGATCGCTTGACCATTTTCAATCGCGATCACTTTGCCCTTAACAACTGAGCCTTCAATAAGGTCATTATTCTCAAGGGATTCGTTCAGCATTGCTTCGAAATCGTCCATGCTGGGTTGCATCGATTCCGTTGCGGTTGCGG
>CAZJWF010000035.1:0-28042 GCA_964549375.1 uncultured Neomegalonema sp. | reverse complement strand
CTAATTCTTTGTCTTCGCCCCAAACGCCAGACTGAATTGCAAAACGTAAGGCCTGCGGATCGTCATCCAGTGCTTCAAAAATCCAATGGGCATGCGGCAACATTTCAGAAAACCGACCGCCAAGCTGCAATGAAACGAGAAGTGATAGTCGGGCATTGATTGAGTTTGGTGTACGCGCGACAACTGCCTCATGTAACACTATGGCCTCGTTTGCGCCTTGCGTTCCTTCGCAACCATTATCGCTTTTCTCCACCACTCATCGCTTTACCGACCATGTATTTTGCAATTCGGTGAGGCAAGGTGCGAGGCGGTGCGAAGCATTACGGATAAAATACGCGCAAAACTGCGGTTTCTGAGGCCGTATGCTGCTGAAAGAAAAAGGAAATGGCGGAGAGACAGGGATTCGAACCCTGGAGACGGTTACCCGCCTACACACTTTCCAGGCGTGCGCCTTCGACCACTCGGCCACCTCTCCGTCGTAGCGCGTATAGCGAACTATGCAGCGCTTTCGCAAGCCCCATCACGCGCATCCAGTCGTGCGCTTTCAAAAGCCAGCATTGCCCGCTTCACAGGCAGGCCCCAATGATAGCCTCCTAACCCTCCAGATTTCCTTAAGGCGCGGTGACATGGGATCAGCCATGAGATCGGATTACGGCCAACAGCGGTGCCTACTGCCCTGACAGCCTTGGGGTTTCCAGCTTTTTGGGCGATTTCGGAATAGGTGGTCACATGGCCTGTTGGAATGGAGAGCAAGGCTTCCCAGACTTTGATCTGAAATGGTGCGCCGCTGAGGAAGAGTTGAGTGTCTTTTCCATCAAAAATGCCGTTGATCCGGGCTTTTGAACCAGCATCATCTTGGCGATAGGTGGCGTGGGGCCACCGGCGTGTCATATCCTCTAGGCAGGCGTCTGTGCCCATTTCTGCCGTGAATCCCATGCCGCAAATGCCCCGCGAAGTCCACAAAATGAGCGTTTCGCCGAAGAGAGACGGCGCGAATCCATAAGATATCTCTAATTCTGCGCCGCCTGAAGCATATTCGCCGGGTGTCATCGCCTCCCACGTAACAAGCAAGTCGTGCAACCGGCCCGGCCCGGATAATCCGCTTTCGAGGGCTGTATCGAGCACAGTGAAGCGCTCGCGCAGTAATGATTTGGCGTGGTCGAGGGTTAAATACTGTTGGTATTTCTTAGGGCTGACGCCGACCCATCGCGAGAACATGCGCTGAAAATGCGCGCTGCTGAGGTCCAGATGTGCGGCGACTTCGTCGAGACCCGGCTGGCCATCGCGGGTGTCGTCGATGAAGCGGATGGCTTCGGCCATGCGGTCGTAATCTGTCTGCATTGGTGCCTCCTGATGCAACATCGGTAGCGAGGTTTGATTGGCGGCTCCACCCGATTTTTGCGGTTTATGAAAAGAACCGGTTAAGGGCGTTGATTGTTGCGGCTGGATTTTCTTCGGGGATGAAGTGCCCAGAATCCAGAGCTTCGCCTTCGACCGTATCGCACCATGCACGCCACGTGTCGAGCGGCGTTGCAGCTCCGGCGGCGATCCCGGCCCCGCCCCACAGTGCCAGCGTCGGGCGAGTGATTTTGCGACCAGCGGTTTTGTCAGCTTCGTCATGAGTGACATCAATTGACTCGCCTGCGCGGTAATCGTCGCACATCGCCTTGAGCTGCTGCGGGTCGCGAGCCTGCGCGCAATAGGTCTCCAGAGCGTCATTCTCAAATGCGCTGAGATCGTTGGCCGCTGTCCAACTCGCCAGTGTGTGTTTGATATAATAGTCTGGCGCGCCGCCAATCAGCGTTTCGGGCAAAGGTTCTGGCTGGGCAAGAAAGGGCCAATGGTAAATCTTCATGGCGAAGGCGTGGTCCATCTTCGCCCAATATTCGCTTGTTGGGAGAATATCGAGGACGGCGAGCCGCGCGACGCGATCCGGGTGATCAAAGGCCATGCGATAGGCGACTCGTCCGCCGCGATCATGTCCGGCGACGTTAAAGCGATCATGTCCGAGCGTTGTCATGGCTTCGCAGATGCGGGTGGCCATCTCTCGTTTGGCGGCACCTTCTGGACCTGTTGGCGGAGAGCTTCTGCCGTATCCGGGCAGGTCGAAACAGATTACCTTGCGTGTTTGGGTCAGCGCTGGCGCGACCTTTGCCCACATCAGATGATTTTGCGGAAACCCGTGCAGCAAGACGAGAGGTGGCCCGTCACCGAAGGAGGCGCAGTATAGGCTTCCGCCTGTAACAGTTATTTCCTGCGACTCGAATTCTTTAAATTCGACCATTGGCTGACCTCCGACTGATGCGAGGCGAACGCATCATCCGTCCACTCGTTTACGGAGCATACTACGCGCAGGTCATTTTGTGTCTTCGATAATTGGCGCGGGCTGTGTGGGAGTTATTTTAGCTTTTTCCAGTTGGCTTTTGCTTTGGCGATCATGGCATCTTCGCCTTTGTCAAAATATTTGCCTCCTACGGGACGGGCGAACAGATAGAGGTGTTGTCCGTAAATGCGCCAGACTTCGGGATCACCTTTGACGACGATTCCTTTGGACATCGCGCGGGTGCAAAATCCACCGAATTGCGGAGCATAGCCTTCGGGATTGGCGCGAAATTTGGCGGCGTCGGCGGCAGTGGCAAACTGCCATGTCGCGCCTTTCCATTCGACGACGCTTGAGGACGATCCTTTTTGCGGCTGACCAAGACGGAAATAGGCGGTGGTGTCATAGCCTTTGATGGCTTTGCCATTCACCTTGGCGATGCGGTCGCTGGGAAAGGCTGGCAGCGAAAACAGGGCTGCGGTTCCAACGGTTGCGTATTTCAGAAAGTCACGGCGCAGGAGAGAAGAGGTGCCAAGCGATGCCATATGAAATCCACCTTAAGATGTAACACGAAAGATTCTACATTTAACCAACGGCAAATATGTTCGATTTGAAAGGTTGCCGTGATCAACTTTGCTCAGGGGAGAATATTTTAAAAGATTGAAGGCGGCAAGAAGGCAGGAAGCAGAGCGCGTATGCACGCTTTGGTCTTTGGGGGGAACTTAATGAAAGTCACGGCTGGGAAATAAAACTTTGGCTTGTTCGCGCGGGTGTCTTGCACGCGAACGATGAGGCGAGGGCGGCTTGCGGTTGAGGACGGGGCGTTTGGTTTCGTCTGCTCGTCCATTTGAAGCGTTGATGGCCCCCTCTCGGTCCGTCGATTCGCCTAATTGGTCGAGCAGGTGCGATAAGTCTTCGATATGCCAAGCGATCAGATGGGTGACAATGCCTTCCCGTTGTAGCTTTCCAGTGACGCGCAACAATCGGCCTGAAATCACAGCGCGGCGAAAGCGTTCGTAGATTTTCGTCCAGACCACAACATTAGCGACGCCTGTTTCATCCTCCAACGTCAAAAAGACAACCCCTGACGCCGTGCCTGGGCGTTGGCGCGTGATGACCAAACCGGCGATGGTCAGGGGAGTGCCGTCGGGCGTGTCGGTTTGTGTTTGGGCCGTCACGACCTGTGAGCCGATTTTCTCCCGCAACAGCGCCAGCGGATGATCGCGCAGGGTTAGGCGGGTGGCGACGTAATCTTCGACGACTTCTTCACCGCGTGTCGCGTGGGGCAGGGTGATGGGCGGTTCGGTAATGCCTTCGCCGTCCATGTCCCCGGCAAACAGCGGCAAAGGCTTTGTGCTACGAATGGCTTTGGCTTCCCATAAGGCTTCACGGCGAGAATACCCCAATGCGGCGAAGGCACCTGCTTCTGCTAGACGGGTCAAAAAGCGTGGATGCGCTTGGCCTCGACGCCACACGCTTTCAATGTCGGAATATCCATTGCCGCGATGGGCGACGAGGCTATTGGTCTCGGTCTCTCCAACGCCTTTGATTTGCCGCAGACCGAGACGCAGTGCCAGTGTGCCGTTGGCACGAGGTTGCAACGTACAATCCCAATCGCTGTTGTTGACGCAGACCGGGCGGACCTCGACGCCGTGCTCTCGTGCATCGCGGACGATCTGTGCCGGGGCATAGAACCCCATCGGTTGCGAGTTGAGCAGGGCGCAGGAAAACACCGCCGGGTGATGACATTTCAGCCATGACGATGTGTAAACCAACAGAGCAAAGCTGGCGGCGTGGCTTTCGGGAAACCCATATTCGCCAAAGCCTTCGATCTGTTTGAAAACCCGCTCCGCAAATTCGGGCGGATATCCGCGCTCAATCATACGTTCGATAAAGATTGTCCCGTAATTTTGAATCGTCCCAGTCTTGCGAAATGTCGCCATAGCCCGGCGCAGGCCGTCGGCTTCGTCAGGGGTGAATTTCGCAGCAACCATAGCGATCTGCATCGCTTGTTCCTGAAATAACGGCACGCCGAGGGTTTTGCTCAGCACCTCGCGCAGCTCGTCTTTGGCGTATTCGACTTTTTCCTCGCCATTGCGACGGCGCAAGTAGGGGTGGATCATGTCGCCTTGGATCGGGCCGGGGCGGACGATGGCAACTTCAATGACCAGATCATAAAATGAGCGCGGTTTCATGCGCGGTAAAAAGTTCATCTGCGCGCGGCTCTCGACTTGAAAAACGCCAAGGCTGTCGCCCTTGCACAGCATTTCATAGACGCGACTGTCTTCTTTCGGAATGGTGGCCAGTGTGAAATTAGGGCCACCATGTTCACGCAACAGATCGAGACCTTTGCGCATACAGGTCAGCATCCCCAGTGCCAAAACATCGACCTTCATCATTCCTAGTGTTTCAATGTCATCTTTATCCCATTCGATAACGGTGCGGTCGGCCATCGAAGCATTTTCGATCGGCACCACTTCGTCGAGGCGTTCGCGGGTAATGACAAAACCGCCGACATGTTGGGACAGGTGTCGAGGAAATCCGATAATCTCATGTACGAGGTCGAGCGTTTGCCGCAAACGCCGATCGCGAGGGTCTAGTCCCATTTCGGTAACATGCTTATCCGGCACGCCGTCGGACGACCATCCCCAAACTTGCGAGGCCAGTGCAGAGATGACATCTTGCGACAGACCCATCGCCTTGCCGACCTCGCGCATGGCTGCACGGGCGCGAAAATGGATGACAGTTGCACACAGGCCCGCACGGTGACGACCATAGCGTTGGTAGATGTACTGTATGACTTCTTCTCGACGCTCGTGTTCGAAGTCGACATCAATGTCAGGTGGCTCGCCGCGCGCCTCCGAAACAAATCGTTCAAAGACGGCTGAGATCAGTTCCGGGTCTGCCTCGGTTATGCCCAGCGCATAGCACACGACCGAGTTCGCTGCTGATCCGCGACCTTGGCACAGAATGTCCTGCGCGCGGGCAAAGGCCACGATGTCTCGCACAGTCAGAAAATACCGCGCGTAATCCAGTCTGGCGATCAACCGTAGTTCTTTGTCAACGGTAGCGCGGGTTTGGGGGGGGACGCCATCGGGATAGCGCCAAATCAGCCCGTCTTCGGTCAGGCGGGTCAGGCGCACTTGTGCATCTTCACCTTCGGTAACTTCATCCGGGTATTCGTATTTCAGGTCCCCCAGATCAAATATGCAGCGCGCAGCAATGCGCGCTGTTCGCTCCACGGCTTCGGGATATTTTCGAAAGATACTTTGGATTTCTTTATTGGAACGCAGTCGTCGTTCGGCATTCGGTAAAGCGTTGGCACCAATCGTATCGATGGTACAGCCCTCGCGCAGACAGGTCAGCACATCGGCCAACCGCCGCCGTTTCGCGCGGTGCATCAACGCATCGGATGTGGCGACCATCGGAGCATGTGTTTCAGCGGCGCAAATCGCAAGGGACCGAAACCGCTTCGTATCACGACCATCATAACGCGGTGCTGCGGCAACAAAGACGTCCTCCGAAAATCGTTGCGCCATCGCGCCGATCTCTTTCGTATCCGGTGCAAACGGGTCATGTGGCGCGGCCAGGAGGATCATACCGCTGCCCCATTGCTCGACATCGCGCCGATGCAAAATGCACTGGCCTTTCTGTGCTCGTCGTTTGCCGCAGGAGAGCAAACGACAGAGACGACCATAGGCAGCACGATCAGTGGGCAGGGCAATCCAATCTGTCTGACCTTCCGCGAGAACAAGTCGTGCGCCGACGATCAGTTTGGGAATAGAGAGCGGGACAAAGTCCGCCTCAGGCTGGGCTTCGGGTGGGTTTGGTGCTTCCAATCGACCGGAGGGATCTTTACGCACGCGAATGGCTTTGGCGCGGGCGCGCACATCCTCGTAGGTGATGTTCTCTTTGACGGGGATAGCTTCTTTTTTAAGTGCCTTGAGGCGGGCATAGGCGCGCACGACTCCGGCCAATGAATTGCGGTCGGTAATCGCCAAAGCATCCAACCCCAGCGCTGCGGCCCGTTCGATCATTTCTTCCGGGTGCGAAGCGCCGGTCAGAAAAGTGAAATTCGTTGTAATGCACAGATCAGCAAAGCTCATCCGAACATCCCATGTGCGAACCAACCGCCGCGCACCTCTCCGCCTTTGGCGTGAAATAGCCAAAGTCGGCGACCTTCGCCGGTTTGTACTCTCCAATAATCGCGCACGCCGCTACGCCAGTTCGGATCATCCCACCACCACTCCGGTGTGATGCGTTCCGGCCCGATAGAATGCTGTGCAGTAAAGGTAATCCCGCGCCATCGGAACAAAGCCGGGGGAGTGGCTGTGTCATTTGGGGTGATGGGTTCTGGGCCAAAAAGGATAATCGGACGTTCCGGCTTGCTGCACGGAAAAGGGGCCACATCGCTATAGGCCGCGGGCGATACCGTGAAGGCCCGTTCAGGAATATGACTCTCGGCAGGCAGAAATCGCGTGACCCTGTCGAAGCCGATACGATTGCCGATACGTCCGATCAGGTCTGTCAGGGCATGGGGTTCGCGATTGCTATGCGTGTGTGTTGTACCTTGCTCCGGGATTAAAGGTTCGGTGGCAGGGGCGTGCAAGCGCATGGCGTCGAGACCAAAACCGGCATCTAGCGTGTCAACCTTTGGTTTAAACAAGCGAAGGATACGTTCGGGGTCGCGTGTTGGGCGAGCCAATCCAATCTCGATACAGTCTTCGCTGTGATCCGTGCGCTGGATTGTGAGGCTTAACCGCATGGCTCCGCGTTGATCGCGCTCCAACCGCTCGCACAGGTGATTGAGCAACCGGTTGAGCGCGGCCATTGCATCCTCGGTTTTTCCAATCGGTTCCGGCAGTGCAAGACGCACGGCATACGGCATGGTGAGTTGAACTGGCGCAACAGGTTCGGCCTCAACGCCCATCACCTGATCAATCCGCCGCATCAATTCGGCACCGAACCGGCGCACCAATCCGCCCCGCGACATGCTCGCCACATCACCAATTTCTCGCAGACCGAGCCGGGACAACGTGGTTGCCGTGGCTTCATCAATCCGCAGCGCTGAAACAGGTAAGTCGGAGATTGCTTCTTTGGTGCGATCTGTAGGAACGATCACAGGGTCGCAGGCATAGCGCGCCAAGGCCCATGCGGCTCCCTTTGTATCGGCTAGGCTCCATCGCACCGTCAAACGCATAGCACGCAGCCGCGCGGCCATGATCCGCGTCATCTGTTCTTCGCCGCCGAAAAGATGATCGCAGCCGGTAATATCGAGCGTCAGCCCGTTATCCCCATCGACAGCCACCCAAGGTGTATAAGCCGTGCTCCATCGGGTCAGAGCACGCAAAAAAGCCTCGTCGCGTTTCGGCTGTTCTGCCTCGGTCATCAGATTGGGCAGCATCGCCCGCGCATCAGCCAAAGCCATCCCGCAACGCAATCCTTGTGCCTCAGCCGCTTTGTTGATTGAGCAAAGCCGCAAGGCGTTTTTTCGCATCCCGACCACTACGAATGGTGTCTTGGGGTTGATCGCGCTGTTGCTGCGAAGCGCCCGTTCTGCCGCCAGACGCGGAAACCACAATGAGATTACGCGCCGTATCATCCCAAGCGACCTGCCATTGGCCTAAAATTCCCTTTTTGTTCTTTAATAGCTCCCATTGATGCAACGAGGTTTGTGCCGCGAAAGGCAGGGCTGTACTGCGCCAGCGGGTTTCGGCGGCATTGCTGATGGCGGCATCTGGAATCAGGCACAGGCCTACAGACTGACTGACTTCTGCCGCCAGTTGCAAGCGGCGGCTTTCGGTCAGGCCTGCTGCGGTTCCTAATCTTGCTACGACCATCGAAGGCGCGGCACGAAGGCTTTCTTCCATACACCATAGCGTCTCCTTTCCATCCGCCGGGCGAACCACCACCAGACGAGCCGGGTCAAAAAATGTTGCCAGCCCTTGAGGGCACAGGCGTTCGGGCATGGATGCTTTCTCGATCCAGATGACCGGACCGCATCGTTGCCCCGCGATCATTGCTGCAAAGCTCAGCGCTGAGGTTCCACAGACCTCATGCACCCGTCCCGCGCGCAAATCCTGAGGTTTAAGACGATTCGAAAGTTCCATCTATGTTCTTATAATGAGGAGATGAGAACTTTTCGAGTATTTTTGTTTGAACAGTTAGTTAAGGCAGCGCTCAAGAGCCGCTGGAATCTGCTCAAACCGGTCCACAATCACATCCGGTTTCAGGCGCGCTACGGGAATGTGTGAGTACCCAAAACTCGTGAGAATACAGGGAATTTCAGCATTCCGGGCGGTTTTGAGGTCTGTATCCGTATCACCAATCATCACCGCAGCAGCCGGGTCGCCGCCGATGCGCGCAATTGTCTCAAACAAGTGCGTCGGATCGGGCTTCCGCACGGGCAGGGTATCGGCGCCCAGCAGCGCCCCAAATCGCTCGAGCGCCCCAAGTCGCGTCATCAGCTCAATTGCTAGTCCTTCTGGTTTGTTCGTGCAGATGCCCAGCAACCAGCCGTCTTGAGCGAGGCTGTCCAGCGCTGCCTCCGCTCCATCATAGAGGCAGCTTTCATCAGCGATCCGTTCTGCATAGCGATCCAGAAATGGATGAAACAGCGCATCCACTCGCGCCTCGTCATAGGCTTCTTTTGCATTATCAAAGGCGGCGCGGATCAGTGCTTTTGCACCGAAACCAGCCGTCTTTTCTGCAATCGAGACGTTGATTGGGGGGAGGCCTTGCTCGGCCATCAGATCATTGGCCGCGCCGACAAGGTCCGGCGCGGTATGGGCGAGCGTGCCGTCTAGGTCGAAAATTGCGCTGCGTTTCATTCTTCGTCGGCCTGCTCATCATTTTCCGCGCGTCGTTCGCGCTTTTCAGCCTTGCGGCGCTCTGCTTCTTCTGTTCCGGCTTTTTCTGGTGCGAAGCTGAGTAAAATGTCGCCGGGCTTGCCTTTCGGCCTTGCCGCCACAGTCGAAAAAGTCAGCGAACCATCCGCGCGAATATCGGTCAGAAGTTCGGCGCCTTCTGCGCGCGTTTCCAGATAGTCCTCAAACGTATATTCGGCACTGAGCTTGGTGCGGGTGAAGATCCAGCCGTCCCGTATCTTGCGTTCTAATGCGAAGTAGCTGGCCCCGGATTGAAACAGCATCCGCCCACCGATCGTTGGGGGCAGCGCGTGCGGGTCATCGCCGCCATCATCGGTTCGGCCCAATTGAAAGACGTTATTGCGGCCAAATTCCGGGCCAAAGTCCGTACAGATTAGTGCGTTATACGCATCGTTCTCCGTGGCCGCGACGATATAGCCAAAGCGGTCTAGATCAATGCGATGCTCTGCCGTTTCGGAAAGAATCTCACCATAATAAGTCGGCGTTTCCTGCAAGCGAAACGGTTTGAGGCGTCGCCAACTGCGATCCGCAACCAACACGGGGATACTCAAATCCTTCAGCGCCCGCGCCAAAGACGCCGCCCATTTCGACGCACCCACGATCAGGACACCCGGCTTTTCAGTTGAAATCAGCCCCAGCTTTTCTGCGACTTTCGAGACGGTAAATCCATGAACGACAACGGTCGTGGCCACCAATGCAAAGGCCAACGGGGCCAGCGCATCCGCGTCCTCAAACCCTAGCGCACCCAGCTTCGTTGCAAAAAAACCAGAGACCGCCACAGCGACAACACCGCGCGGGGCGACCCATGCAATCAGGGTTTTCTCATTATTCTCTAGCGATGATCCGATCAAGCTTAGCCAGATTGCGATGGGCCTCGCGACGAACATAATCACCAGCACAAACGCTGCTGCACGCCAATCCAATTTGGCCAACACAGACGCATCAAGGGTTGCGGCGAGAATGACGAAGACGCCAGACACGAGCAAAACGGCGACATGCTCTTTAAATCGGAGCAATTCGTTAAAGCTCGGCAGCGAAGAATTTCCGAGCACGATCCCCATGATTGTTACGGTCAGTAGGCCGCTTTCGTCCAAAAATTGGTTCGGCGCAGCAAAGGCCGCAATGACGGAGACGAACAGTACTGGGACTTTCATATATTCCGGGATCAACCCGCGCCGGAAGGTAAAGGCCAGCGCACGGCCTGCGAAATACCCCAGCGCGCTGGCGCCAAGGATTCCGATGACAAGGTGCAGAGCGGCGTCTTGCAATGAACCCATCGCGATAATGATGGCTGCGACCTCATAGGCGAGAACGGCAAACAGTGCGCCGACTGAGTCGTTGACGATGGCTTCCCACCGCAAGACCGAGGCAGGGCGCGGCGCGAGATGGGCTTGCCTCAGCAACGGCATCACAACGGTCGGTCCTGTTACGACAAGAATTCCGCCGAACACGGCGGCGACGGGCCAAGACAATCCCGCAACATAATGCGCGGCGAGTGTGCTCGTGATCCAACCAAGTGGCGCACCGAGCAGGACAAGGCGCTTCACCGCGCCTCCCGCATCCCGCAGGCCGTGAAAATTCAGGGTCAAGCCGCCTTCAAAGAGGATTAGGGCGACAGCGACCGACACCATCGGTCCCAAAGCGTCCCCGAAATCGTGAACCGGATCGATCAGATTGAAGACTGGCCCGGCCAGAACCCCCGCTACCAGCATCAATACAATGGCCGGTAGCCGTAATCGCCACGCGAGCCATTGCGAACCCACGCCAATCACGCCAATCAGAGCAAAAGTAATTACCAAAGAGTGCATTCGCCGTAATTCTCCTAAAAGCGTCGGCAATGTGGTTGCCAGAAGGTAAAGGATCAATCAATGGACCCGTCAAAACCTGATTTACACGACACTTAATCGCGGCAAAGAGAACGTATGGCAATTCTTCTCGGTATTGATACGGGCGGCACGTATACGGATGCGGTCCTTTATGACGAAGATCGTGCGGAAAACCGCGTCACCGCGAGCGCCAAGTCTCTGACAACAAAGCATGATCTGACGATCGGAATTGGCGGTGCTGTTGCGGCGGTGTTAGATGAAGCGGGCGCCAGCGGTTCGGACATCTCATTAGTTTCGATTTCCACCACTTTGGCAACCAATGCCTTGGTTGAGGGGCAAGGGCGGCGGATTTGCTTGATCTTTCTGGGGTTTGACGAGGCTGATCTGGGCCGCGCCGGGCTGGATGAAGCGTTGGGCGGCGATCCAGCGATTCTCGCACCGGGGGGGTATAAAGCGACGGGCGATCAGCGCGCGCCGCTCGACCTGCCCGCGTTGGAGCCTCGGATCATGGCCGTTGCCGATGAGGTTGAAGCCTTCGCCGTCGTCGCGATCTTTGGCGGACGTAATCCGGCGCATGAGATTGCTGTGCGAGACATGATCCGCTCGAAAACAGATAAGCCTGTGACATGTGGGCATGAACTCTCAAACGCCCTCCACGGTCCTCGTAACGCCGTGACCTGTGTGTTGAATGCGCGCCTGATTGGGATGATCTCCGATTTGATAGTGGCGACAGAAACGACGCTCTCCACTCACGGGATCAAAGCGCCTTTGATGTTGGTTCGCGGTGACGGTTCACTGGTTTCGGCGGAGTTCGCTAAACTGCGCCCGATTGAGACCATTCTCTCTGGCCCTGCGGCGTCGCTGATTGGCGCGGCGGAACTGACCGGAGAGAGTGATGCGCTGATCTCCGATATTGGCGGTACGACGACCGATATTGCTGTGCTGCGCGGAGGGAGGCCTACGCTCAGCCCCGAAGGTGCGCGTGTGGGGGGACATCGGACGATGGTCGATGCCGTCGAAATGTTTACGCATGGACTTGGCGGTGACAGTCAGGTGCATGTGGATGACCAAGCTTTTGAGGGAGGATTGATCCTCGGTCCTCGCCGGGTCATTCCGGTTAGCTTGCTCGCGGTTGATCATGGTCGAATGGTACATGAGGCGCTGGACCGGCAACTGCGATCAACAATACTCGGGGAATTGGATGGGCGGTTCTTGATCCCGATTGGAACTCCCGCTGCGGGTCTGAACAAAGCGGAGAAAGAGGTTTTAGAAGACCTCGGCGATGCGCCAGCCGCCGCCGATGAAATTGTGACAGGCAGAGTTCGCATGAACGCCATGCAGCGCCTTGTCGCGCGCGGTTTGGTGCGTCAATGCGGCCTCACACCGAGCGATGCCTCTCATGTCCTCGGATTACATGAGGCATGGGACACGGACGCGGCGCAAAAGGCCGCGGAACTCTTTGCCCGCAAGCGTAACCGCAAGGGGCAACTCATCGCCAACGATGGACCCGCGCTCGCGCAAGCCGTGATCGACAAGCTTACCCGCCGTTCGGCGGAGGTATTGTTGGAGGCTGCGTTGACCAAAGACGGCATCGCTGTCGAGGCGTCGGCCTTGGTTGCCGCAGCATTGGACGGCCATCAAGGAAATGCTCGCATCGATATCGGTGTTGACTTGCCTGTCATCGGGCTTGGTGCGTCTGCGGCGACGTATTATCCGGGTATCGCAAAAATGCTGCGCGCACCTTCGATTGTCCCACAACATGCTGAGGTAGCAAATGCGGTGGGCGCGGTTGCAGGCCGTATTCGGATCGAGCGGGTGTTGATCATCACCCAACCTTCCGCCGATACATATCGGGTCCATACGGCGGACGACCCGCCCGACTTTCATCAGTTAGAGGCCGCCAAAGATTTCGCGTTCACCGCGTTGCGCGAGGGCGTCATCGCCGAGGCCGAAGCTGCCGGTGCTGTCGAAATCGAAAGCAGCATTGATTACGAGGAAAAGGCACCTGACATCGGCGGACAGATTATGTTTGTCGAGGGGAAGGTGACGGCTCAGGCGACGGGACGTCCTCGGTTTTCCTAGGTCGAAGAATGCCATGCTTGGGGGCAAACAAAAACGCTGCAATGAAGACAGCCATCATCACCACGACAATTGTCGGGGCGGGAGCGGCGTCAATATGAAAACTCAGCAGCACCCCTGCGATTGAACAGACGACCCCCACGGCGATGGAGACCGCCAGCATCCTGTCAAACCGGTCGGTCATCAAATGAGCAATGGCCCCCGGCGCAATTACCAGCGCAATCGACAGGATCAGACCAACCGCCTGTAACGCGCTCACGATGATCAGTGACAGGATTGTCAGCAATCCATAGTGCAGCCAATCCACCCGCAAGCCAACGGCGCGCCCGTGTTGAGCATCAAAGGTAAAGACCAACAGGTCGCGGCGCTTCGCGATAATCAACGCGAGCGCCAACATCGCAATCACGCCAGTATGGATCACACTGTCCCAAGTCACGCCCAGCATATCACCAAACAGAATATGATCGAGGTGAACATCAGTTTCGATTTTGGTGTAAAAAACGATGCCAAGGCCAAACATGCCGGAGAAGACGACACCCATCACGGTGTCTTGTTTTACGCGGCTGTTCTCGGTCAGATATCCCGTAGCCACCGCACAGAACATCCCAGCCAGAAACGCGCCGAGCGCCAAGGGAAGCCCGACCAAATAAGAGATAACCACGCCGGGTAAAATTGCGTGGCTAATCGCATCGCCCATCAGTGCCCAACCTTTGAGAACCAAAAAGCAAGACAGCGCCCCGGCAGCGGCAGCAATCAAGGAAGAAATGAGCACCGCTTGCAACAGCAGTTCACGTCCTAGCGGGTCATTGAGGTAGAGGCTTAGCCCGCTCATGTCTGACCCTCGCTCGCACGGCGTCTCGCGGCGCGCAAACCGTGCTTGGGTGCGAAGATGAAGGCGGCCACAAACAATGCCGTTTGCAAGACAACGATGATCCCGCCCGTCGCCCCATCAAGGAAGTAACTCAGGTATGCGCCGACAAAACTCGTGATCGACCCAATGGCAACGCTCAACGCGATCAAGCGCGGGAACCGATCTGTCAGAAGATATGCTGTCGCCCCCGGCGTCACCACCAAAGCAATCACCAAAAACGCGCCGACGGTCATCATCGCCGCGACCGTACAGGCGCTCAGCAGGGTAAAGAAAAGAACCTTCAAGGCTGTTGGGTTCAATCCGATGGAGCGCGCATGACTCTCATCGAAAAATGTCACCATCAGGTCTTTCCATTTTATCAGCAAAATCGCGAGTGATATGCCGCCAATCAAGATAAGCTGGACAGTATCTTGTGGAGAGACCGCAAGGATATTGCCGAATATAATTGTCTGCACATCAACGGACGTTGGCGACAACGAGATCATAAAAAGACCAAGGCCAAAGAACCCGCTAAAGATCAACCCGATGACTGTGTCTTCCTTCAGTCTCGTTCGCTGATTGATGAACAACATCGCGGCGGCGGCCAGCCCGCCCGATAAGAACGCTCCCACGGCATAGGGCAGGCCAAGCATATATGCGCCTGCAACACCGGGCACGACAGAGTGGGATAGGGCGTCGCCGATTAGGGACCATCCCTTCAGCATCAGATAGGCGGAAAGAAAAGCACATACCCCGCCAACCAACGCACTGATGAACATCGCATTCGCCATGTAGGAATAGGTGAACGGTTCTAGCATCGGTGGGCCGTGCGTAAGGTGATGTCAGCCATCATTCCGGCCTTCCTTTTCGCCATAGATCACCACAGGCCGTTCATCGTCACTCAGGACAGTGACTTCGCGGGCATCGTCATCGTCATGCAGTTCGCTGCCGGTCAGCACATGGCGGCGCAAGACCCCGCCGAATGCGGCTTCGAGGTTGGCTTGGGTGAAGACCTCTTCTGTTGGACCAAAGCCTAAAATCGTTCGATTGATAAACACCACCCGGTCACAGAATTGCGGCACCGAGCCAAGATTATGGGTGGACACCAGCATCACCCGCCCCTCAGCGCGTAAGCCGCGCATCAGCTCGATAATCTGCTCTTCGGTTTGCACGTCAACGCCCGTGAACGGCTCATCGAGTAAGATCACCTGTCCGTCTTGTGCCAAGGCACGGGCGAGAAAGACCCGTTTTTTTTGGCCTCCCGAGAGTTCGCCAATCTGGCGCGTGCGATACTCCGCCATCCCGACCCGCTCCAGCGCGTGAGTCACGCTTTCCCTGTCGGCCTTGGATGGGATGCGAAGAAAGTTCATGTGTCCATAGCGGCCCATCATCACGACATCTTCGACCAGCACTGGAAAGTTCCAATCGACGTCTTCGCTTTGCGGAACATAGGCAACGAGGTTCTGTTTTAAGGCATCGGCGACAGGTCGCCCCAGCACTTCGACCGTTCCCGATTGAACCGGCGCAAAGCCCATGATTGCCTTGAACAATGTCGACTTGCCAGACCCGTTCACACCCACCAAACCGCATATGGTGCCGGTGGGAATATCAAAGCTGGCATCGCGCAAAGCGGTGTGGCCATTGCGGTAAGTCACCGTCAGGCCAAGCGTCGCGATGCCTTGACTCATCGAAGCGCCTCGGTTCGGGCCAGCAGAGCAGGCGTCATTCACTCAAACCTTCGACGATGGTTTGAGCTGTCACACTGATCAAATCGAGGAAGGTCGGCACGGGGCCGTCTTCGGCACTCAGGCTATCGACATAGAGGACGCCGCCGTACTTCGCGTCCGTTTCGCGCACGACTTGCTTGGCAGGCCGATCCGAGATTGTGCTCTCGCTGAACACCGCTGGAATGTCGTTCTCCCTCACGGTGTCGATAACTTTTCGCACCTGCTGCGGCGTGCCTTGCGCGTCGGCATTGATGGGCCAGAGGTACAATTCTTTCAAGCCAAGATCGCGAGCGAGATAACTGAATGCGCCCTCCGAAGAGACCAACCAGCGTCGCTCCTCAGGGATAGTCTTGATCGCTTTGACCAAAGGTGCCTTTAGTGCGCGAATTCGGGCGCAATAGGCTTTCGCATTGGCATTGTACGTATCGGCATTATCAGGGTCATGCTCGATCAGCGCTTTGCGGATGTTATCGACGTAAATCTCCGCATCCGAAAACGACATCCATGCATGAGGGTTTGGTTTTCCGCGATAGGGGCCTTCTCCAATGCCCATTGGCTCAATGCCTTCGGTTAGAACCGCTTGAGGCGTATCGCGAACGCGCTGGAAGAATTTTTCGAACCACAACTCAAGGTTCAACCCATTCCACAAAATCAGATCGGCCCGTGAGGCGCTGATAATATCGCGCGGGGTCGGTTGGTAATTATGAATTTCCGCGCCGGGCTTCGTGATCGAAACAACTTCAGCAGCATCACCGGCAACATTCCGAACCATATCGGCAATCACGGTAAACGTCGTCGCAACCCGTAATTTTTCAGCCGCCTGAACCGGGGCCGCGAACAAAATAACGGCAAGACATAAAAGCAATCGGCGCATTGCGGCTCCATTCTTCGATCAGACCTTATGACAGCTAGGCCGCGGCAGGGCGGTTGTCAATGCAGTTGATAATCACTTGCAATAAGTGTACGCACGTATCCACGCAATGGAGCGATGCCTCGCATGACCAAAGTGACCGACCTGCATAGCGACTATGAGCGTCTGCTCCGCGAGGCCGGGGTGCGGATTACCAAACAGCGTAAGGCAATCCTGCAAATTATCGCCGATGCGGCGGACCATCCTGATGCGATGGAAATCTACAACCGCGCCAGCGCTTTGGATGCTTCGGTCTCGCTACCTACCGTGTACCGCACGATGAAAACGCTCGAAGAGAACGGCGCGATCCGCCGTCATACCTTTGAGGGCGGTCCCTCTCGGTTCGAGCACGCCGACAGCGAGCATCACGATCACCTGATCGACATCGACACAGGCGCGGTGATCGAATTTACGTCACCGAAGATCGAGGCCCTGCAAGCCGAGATCGCCAAAGAGCTCGGTTATGACATCGTGCATCACCGATTAGAGATTTATGGGAAGCGTCGTCGCTGAATACAACGACCGCGCGCTCAGCCCATTTGGCTACTTGGATTTCCGATCATGTTTAGGAACTCTTGCCGCGTGCGAGGATCGCGGCGAAATAGACCGAGCATCTGGCTTGTCACCATCGTTGTGCCGTGGGTATGGACCCCGCGCGTTGTCATACATTGGTGAGATGCTTCGATAACGACGGCTACGCCTTGTGGCTCCAGCACATCGGTAATCGCCTTGGCGATCTGGGCGGTTAGCTTTTCCTGAACCTGCAATCGCTTGGCGTATCCGTGGACCACACGCGCTAGTTTAGAGATACCAACGACGCGATCAGTGGGAATGTATCCGACATGCGCTTTGCCGATGATCGGGGCGACGTGGTGCTCGCAATAGCTCTCGAAAGGGATATTCCGCAGCACAACCATTTCGTCATATCCGTCGACCTCTTCAAACGTGCGTTTGAGGTAGTCGAGCGGCTCAACGTTATAGCCCTGAAACCACTCTTCATAGGCCCGTGCGACCCGGCTCGGCGTATCGAGTAAACCCTCGCGTTCCGGGTCATCCCCGGCCCATCGCAAAAGGGTACGAACGGCTTCTTCGGCCTGTTCTCGCGTTGGTTTGGACATAGGTGCTCCGGCTGATCACGATTCGCGCACCGTTGTAGGGGTGGACGGGGATTGCGGGCAAGGTTGATTAAGTCAGCTTTCTATTGTCCAACGGCGTTGAGCTGTTCGCTTCCGGTGAATTGTTCGACCAAAACGGTGGCGAGTTGATGGTCGCCCTTCATCAGATACATCTCAAAATCACGACCCTTCGCCCGCACAGTTTTTCCAGATTTTCGCAAGGCGCGCAGAAAGGCAAGGTCGCGGGCACTGCGGGGGCCTTGGCTCATCGCGTGGAAGCGCTCGGCATTAAATCCATAACTGGATACGATTTTTTCAGGAGTATCAAATGGACGCAACCCCCGAAACGCGCTTTCACCCTCCACAACCGCGCGGAAGACATGCGCTTGTGAGACATCAATGCCTTCGCAAATTAGGATCATTCGATCATTTGAGCCTTGGTTCACGAGACAATTGACCTGCGCTGCGGAGTCGTTTGCGGGTTGTGTTGCGATTGATTGCGAGCCGTTTGCATCGTCGGTCGCGGTCTTGCCCGAAAAGCGCACCGAGGCGCGCTGCGGAGGCTTTCGCCGGGGTAGGGGCGTCACGATCCCGGCATCGGCTTGTTCGATGGCCTGTTCGGCAGTCTGATCATTAGTTTGATCCTCCGGGACGACAATACTCAGATCGGGCAGCGGCGCGGTAAGGATCGGAGGCTCGACATTCAGGCTGGCGATAATGTTGTCCGTCGCGGTTTGCTCTGGATTAAGACGGACGCGATATTGCGGGGCGTCAACTGGTTCGTTAGGCGACCTAATTTCTGGTTCGCGAAGTGGCTTCAAGCGGGGCATTGGATCAGGTGGTGCGCGCCGAGGCGAGGGTTCAGGGCGTGGCGGAACAATCGCCGCAATCTGTACGTTTGGAGTCTGGTCTTCAGGCAATGGGAGCGACGGCCTGCGTCGAGGCAGCGGGGAAAACCTTTCAGGTACTCCGTTGGCCTCAGCTGTGGACCGTTGCGGACGCAGAGCCACAGGGTCTTGCCGCGCGAAATTTTTGTCCTGCTCCGGCGAACGATTACGCGGATCAAGCACATACGGGGCAATATCCGAACTCGCCCCGAAATATTCGGGACCGACGGCAACATATTGCGGGTATGGAATTGGTTCTGGCAAAACAACTGAATTGAGTGGCAGCTCAACAGTCAGGGGCTCCAGAATTGCCTGCGCATCGACGTGAGGCATTTCTTTCTTGGCGGGTTCGAGAGGAACTGGCAGCGCGAGCGGCGTAAAAAACGGGCGTTTGGCTGTCTTCTGAACCTGTGTCGATCCGCTGCTCAGGTATGAGTCGGGCACGGCCTTGAATTGAGTTGCCAAAACCGGCGCCTTGGGCAGCTGTATTTTCGGCGTGTTAGGTGGAGCCTCCGCCGTCACAGGCTTGGGCGTGGGTAAAGGTGCTTTCGGCGCAGCGGTCGCGGGTTGCGCGATGGGCTGTTCGTCCCAAACCGGCTGCGTACTGCGGGTTGCGACGCCGTTCACATCGAAATTCGGCGGCGGCAATGCGCGCGAATGGGGAAGGGTGCCAGAAGTCGTCGAG
This sequence comes from uncultured Neomegalonema sp., assembly GCA_964549375.1. Classification (GTDB taxonomy): domain Bacteria; phylum Pseudomonadota; class Alphaproteobacteria; order Rhodobacterales; family Rhodobacteraceae; genus JAHDDY01. The sequence continues at coordinate 8,756 of CAZJWF010000035.1, read as the reverse complement.
CTACAACCCGCGACGCACAGCATCATCGTTACATAAGGGGGTGCCTTGCCCGCCATTTTGCTCACCTCAATCATCCTCTCCGGGACGTGCAAGCATAGGTTCACAGATTATTAAGAAATTCAACGATTTCATTAATGGTTGTTAAGATTTTACATAAATAGTGATGTTGAAAAACGACGATGCTGGTCGCAAAAGGGGTTGCTCTGCCTCGACAGCCGTGTCCCCGTGAGGCGGTAACTGCGGAGAAAGTCCATGACCGAAGCCATCGCCGAACCCCGCCGCCGCCGCGCCGGAGGACGCTCTGGTAACAAGCGCGGGCGCGGCCCGGCGATTGTTCAACCCGCATGGCACTTGCCGGAATACCTCGACAATCCCATCGAACCGCTGACTCAAGAGGGCGTCGAGAAAGTCCACGATGCCGCCATGCGTATTCTGGAAGAGATAGGCATTCAATTTCTGCATGACGATGCCATCGCGCTGTTAAAAAAGCAGGGCTGCACGATCATGCCGGATGGGGTGACGGTTCGCATGGGCCGCGATTTCGTCATGGAGAAAATTGCCACTTGCCCGGAGCGGTTCTCCATCATCCCGCGCAATCCCGAAAAGAAGATTGAGGTTGGCGGCAATCTTGCGATCTTTGGGCAAGTTGGCTCGCCGCCGAATTATTCCAACCTCGACGAGGGTCGTCAGACCGGCAATTTCAAAGCCTTTCAGGATCTCATCAAGTTCACGCAGTATTTCGATTGCATCCATTTTCAATCGGGCTATCCGGTGGAGCCTGTCGATATCCATGCCTCGGTTCGCCACCTCGATTGCATCCGGGAAAAACTGGTGCTCTCTGACAAAGTCACCCACGCTTATTCGCTTGGCGTGGAGCGGATGGTCGACTCGATGGAGTTGATCCGAATTGCCTCGCAGATTTCGGATGACGAGTTCGATGCGGCTCCGCGCATGTTCACCAACATCAATTCTACCTCACCGCTCAAGCATGACTGGCCGATGCTGGACGGGGCCATGCGGATGGCGGCTCGAAATCAGCCGACGGTCGTTTCGCCCTTTACCCTTGCCGGAGCGATGGCGCCGGTGACATTGGCCGGAGCAATTGCTCAGCAAACGGCGGAGGGGTTGGCGGCGATTGCTCTGTTGCAATGCGTACGGCCCGGCTCGCCTGTGGTCTATGGCTCGTTCACATCGAATGTGGATATGAAGACCGGCGCGCCGGCATTCGGGACGCCGGAATATGTTCGTGCGACTCAGATGTCGGGTCAGATGGCGCGGTATTACAAACTCCCCCTGCGCGCTTCGAATGCTTGCGCCGCAAACTTCCCCGATGCCCAAGCTGCTTGGGAGAGCAGCAATTCGCTTTGGGCTTGCACCACGGGCGGCGTGAATATGATCTACCATTCCGCGGGTTGGTTGGAGGGCGGGCTGTGCGCGTCCTATGAGAAGTTCATGATGGACTGCGAGATGCTGCAACAGATGCAGCACTATCTCAAACCGGTTGGTGTGACTGAGGCGGATTGCGCCGTTGCTGCCATCGAAGATGTCGGCGCGGGCGGACACTTTTTCGGCACCCCGCATACTCAAGAGCGGTACGAGACCGCTTTCTATTCGCCGTTCCTATCTGATTGGTCAAACTTCGAAAACTGGCACGACAATGGCGCAGTCAAAACCGAGGAACGCGCGAATAAAATGTGGAAGCAAATCCTCGAAGAATTTGAGCCCGCGCCGATGGATCAAGCCGTCATCGAGGAACTAGATGCCTTCGTCGCCAAACGAAAAGAAGAGGGCGGCGCGCCCACAGATTTCTAGAATATCCGCATAACAAATGCTTCTGCCTTCCGCATCGAAACCGACGGGAAGCTAAACTCTGCTCGCTAAACGGCGTGCGGGATGTCGCTTGTCTGGCGGACGATCCTCCTGCGCGTCAAAAACCGCACTTTGCAACGACGCAATAGCCGCTCCCCAATCCCAACCATGAACAGGCGTGTCCTCGCGAGATTTCCGTCGCGCCTTCTCCAACCGCTTGAGCAGGCGTTGCGCGGCGCCGGGTAAGTTTTCCAAAACTGCTCGCAGCGTAGCAATGCGGCGCAGCAACCGTACAGTTGAAAGGCGTCCGTCACACAATTCTTGTGACCAGACAGACGGCACCGGCGCAACCGAGACCTGCGTTCGCGTCATCACATACGCCGCAACGATCACCATATTCTCTGCGGCCAATTCAGCTCGGACCAAAACCGATGCCACATGCGCGCGCACCCATTGCGGCACCATCGACAGCGCCGGAGCAAGAGAAACAAGCACTACGAGCGCCGCCAACCCCGCCAATAGGCGAAGCAGCCGCAATCGCTGTCTTTCTAACTCCTGTTCGATCTTCACGCCGTCTCGTGCTTTTTGTTAAAAACAATCGGCTTGATAAGAACAATTTAAGAACATTTGTCAAGCAAAAAGATACAGCGCGCGGTGCATATCGCTTGAAAAAATTCACTCAGACGAAACGACACTTTAGATGATGGAGGTCGTCGCCGGATTCATTTCGGCGATCCAGAACGGCAGGCGGTGGCTTTTGTGGCTCTGGGTTGCCTGAACCTGTCGGGCAATGACGGTTACTGTCGTATAGCTTGCGACTCACTTCCGTAAGCTGTGCCCGGACTATGAAGGACAGACCATGCCGTCAGATTTAAGCGCCGCCGCAGAGCATCGTTATGGCGAACCGCTCGCCACTTCGCCCGAACTGAACCGTAACGAAACTCTCATGCGGATGATGCAACGCGGGTCGTGTCGGTCCTTCAAGCCCGCGTTCGTCAACTCTGATCTGATCCAAGCGCTTTGTGCCGTGGCATTGTCCTCCCCGACCAAAAGCGATTTGCAGCAACGCGATATCGTCATTGTCGAAGATGCACGCGTGCGCGCAGAGATTGACGCGCTGGTCGCAGGGCAGGCTTGGGTGCGCGATGCACCGAACCTGTTGATCTTTTGTGGCAACAATCGCCGCCAGCGGCAAATCCACCAGATGCGGGATATTGCTTTCGCCAATGATCACCTCGATGCGTTCTTCAATGCGGCGGTTGATGCCGGAATGGCGCTCTCGGCGTTCGTTACAGCGGCAGAGGCGGTGGGCTTGGGATGTTGCCCCATCAGTGCCATTCGCAACGAAGCGCAGACCGTCAGCGATGTGCTCGATTTACCAGACCATGTGTTCCCGGTTGCGGGGCTTGCCCTTGGGTATCCAAGCTCCCCTCCGCAAATGGCGATGCGCCTGCCGCTCGAGGTAACGGTTCATACGGATCGTTTCTCGGAAGACGGCATTGGCGAGAAAATCAGCGGCTATGATCAGGCGAGAGAAGTCGCCCAGCCCTATTCAACGCAGCGGTCCGAAGACCATTATGGACGCGCAGACCGCTATGGCTGGTCTGAGGATAAAGCGCGTCAATACGGCCTCCCAGAGCGTGCCAGTTTTGGGACATTTATCCGACGCAAGGGATTTAAGCTCGATTAAACCGGTTTGCGTTCTTTCCGCTTTTGTTCTTTTTCTTTCGTTTGTGGCCCGACTCGCTCTATATGTCCGGTTCGGATTGAGCAGCGGGACAGAACATGGCCGAGACCAAAAATATCTCCGTTCGCGGGGCGCGAGAGCATAATTTGAAATCGGTCGACCTCGACATTCCGCGCGATGCGTTGGTGGTGTTCACGGGGCTGTCCGGGTCGGGCAAGTCATCGCTGGCCTTTGACACGATCTATGCGGAGGGACAGCGGCGATATGTGGAATCGCTCTCTGCCTATGCGCGCCAGTTCCTAGAGATGATGCAAAAGCCGGATGTGGATTTGATCCAAGGCTTGTCTCCGGCAATTTCCATCGAGCAAAAGACGACGTCGCGCAATCCGCGGTCGACGGTGGGCACCATCACCGAGATTTACGATTATCTGCGCCTTTTGTTCGCGCGGGTTGGCGTACCGTATTCTCCTGCAACCGGAGAACCGATTGCCGCCCAGCAAGTCTCCGATATGGTCGATACGATCATGGAGATGGAGGAGGGCACCCGGCTCTATCTGCTCGCGCCCATCGTGCGGGATCGAAAGGGCGAATATAAGAAAGAAATCGCCCAACTCCGCAAGGACGGCTTTGCCCGCCTCAAGGTGGATGGCGAATTCTACGAGATTGGCGATGTTCCTGCCCTCGACAAAAAGTTCCGCCACGACATTGACGTCGTGGTTGACCGTCTTGTCGTGAAAGAGGGGTTAGAGACACGGCTTGCAGACTCCCTGCAAACTGCACTGTCGCTCGCCGATGGTATCGCCATTATCGAAACCGCCCCGAAAGAGGGCGAGCCAGAACGCCACACGTTCTCGGAAAAATTCGCCTGCCCCGTCAGCGGTTTTACGATCCCGGAGATCGAGCCGCGCTTATTCTCATTCAACGCCCCGACCGGCGCGTGCCCGGAATGTGACGGGTTGGGGATGGAGCTTTACTTCGATCCGCGCCTTGTGGTGCCGGACGAAGACCTCTCGCTCTATAAGGGCGCGCTGGCCCCGTGGTCGAAATCGGGTCAGCCCTCGCCGTATTACCGCCAGACCGTCGATGCGGTGGCGCAACATTTCAAGACTTCGGTCCATGATCCGTGGCGCGACTTGCCGAAAAAAGCGCGCGAAGCGCTGCTGCACGGAACCAAAGAAAAGATCAAATTCCGCTTTGATGATGGAGGCCGCGTTTACGAGGTAAATCGTAATTTCGAAGGGGTGATCCCGAATATGGAGCGCCGCTACCGCGAGACCGACTCTAATTGGATCCGCGAAGAGTTCGAACGCTTTCAATCCAACAAGCCCTGCGATGCGTGTGGCGGGCACCGCCTGCGGCCTGAAGCGTTGGCGGTTAAACTCGACGGCCAGCACGCGGGCGAAGTGACGCAAATGTCGGTACAGGCCGCATATGACTGGTCGCTGTCGCTGTGGGATACGCTGACCCCAAAGCAACAGCATATTGCGGATAAAATCCTGAAAGAAATTCGAGAGCGCCTCGGGTTTCTCGTGAATGTTGGTCTCGACTATCTCACCCTCTCGCGCACATCCGGCACGTTGTCGGGCGGAGAGAGCCAACGCATCCGCCTCGCCTCGCAAATCGGATCCGGTCTGACAGGGGTGCTCTACGTGCTCGACGAACCCTCCATTGGTCTGCACCAGCGCGACAATGACCGCCTGTTAGAGACCCTCAAAAATCTGCGCGACCAAGGCAACACCGTGATTGTGGTCGAGCATGATGAGGAAGCCATCCGCATCGCCGACTATGTTGTCGATATTGGTCCTGGTGCCGGGGTGCATGGCGGAGAGATCGTCTCCGAAGGTACGCCCGACGACGTCATGAACGACGCCAATTCTCTGACGGGTCAATACCTCGTGGGCACAAAAGAAATCGCCGTGCCAAAAATCCGGCGGGAAGGCGATGGTCGGTTGCTGCGAGTCTCTGGCGCGAAGGGGAATAACCTCAAGGACGTGACGGTCGAACTGCCGCTCGGCACATTCACTTGCGTTTCTGGTGTGTCTGGCGGGGGGAAATCGACCCTGATCAACGAGACACTCTATAAAGCCGCCGCGCGCAGCCTGAATGGTGCCCGCACAAACCCTGCTGAATATGACCGGATCGAAGGCTTCGAATATCTCGACAAAGTGATCGACATCAACCAATCGCCGATTGGCCGCACACCTCGCTCGAACCCTGCCACTTATACCGGCGCGTTCACGCCAATCCGCGAATGGTTTGCCGGATTGCCCGAAGCACAGACGCGCGGTTATAAAGCCGGTCGCTTCAGCTTTAACGTCAAGGGCGGGCGCTGCGAGGCGTGTCAGGGTGACGGCGTCATCAAGATCGAAATGCACTTCCTGCCCGATGTCTACGTCACCTGCGATGTTTGCCACGGCAAGCGCTATAACCGCGAAACGCTGGAGGTGAAATACAAAGGCAAATCCATCGCCGATGTGCTGGACATGACCGTCGAAGACGCCTCGATCTTCTTTAAGGCGGTGCCGTCCATCCGAGATAAGATGGTAACGTTGGAGCGTGTCGGTCTTGGCTATGTCAAGGTCGGACAGCAAGCGACAACGCTGTCAGGGGGCGAGGCGCAGCGGGTTAAACTGTCCAAAGAATTGGCCAAACGCGCCACCGGCTCGACGCTCTATATCCTTGATGAACCTACCACGGGTTTGCATTTCGAAGACGTGCGTCGATTGCTGGAGGTGCTGCACGAGCTGGTAGAGCAAGGCAACACCGTCGTCGTGATCGAGCATAATCTCGACGTCATCAAAACCGCAGATTGGATCGTGGACCTCGGTCCAGAAGGCGGCGACGGCGGCGGCGAAATCATCGCTGCCGGCACTCCCGAACTGGTCGCCAAAGAAAAACGCAGCTACACGGGCCAATATCTCGGCCCGATGCTAAACCCCAAAAAGAAGCTCACAGCAAAGCCCAAGCCTGTGGCAAAGAAAAAACCAGCGGCAAAAAAGTCACCCGCGAAAAAACCGACGAAGAAAGCGAAGGCGGGATGATGCGGAAGACTGTCCTGAATGAAAGTGCCTTTGGACCAGCACTCGATAGTCCGGCGGATAAGTGGCTCGAAAAGGCGTGGGATGCGACCACTCCCGCCGCTGCCCGAAAACATGCGCGCAAAGCCCTGTCCGTCGATCTTGATTGTCTTGATGCCTACAACATCCTTGGGATCCAGGCCGAGTCAGATGCCGAGAGCATCGCACTTCTGCGAGAAGGTGTGCGGATCGGGGAGCGCTTGTTTGCACCGCTGCTAGATGATCCCGATCTGCCTTGGTGGGGCTTCATGGGCACACGTCCCTGGATGCGCGCGATGCACAATCTCGGTTTGGCTTTGCAGGCAAATGGTGATTTACAGGAGGCCGAAGAAATATATGCGCGCCTGCTGAGGCTGAACGAGAACGACAATCAGGGAATTCGGACGCTTCTGGTAGGCCTGTACCTTGAGCAGGACCGTCTGGACGATGCCGGAAAAATCCTCGAACGGTATGAAGATGATTTCCAGATCGAAATGTTCATGTCGGTAATTTACCTGGAAATGCGGTCAGGGAAGCCTGCAGCAGTCTTAAAATCCCACGCTGAAAAAATTTCGGAACGAAATGCATTCGTTCTGGAGCAACTGGCCGGAGTTGGTTCGGACGAAGGTGAGATTGAATTCAGCGGATATGGTATTGCCATTGGAAGTGAAGCTGAGGCCTTCGAATATGCCGACCGATATGGTGGCCCGTGGCGACGACGCAAAGCAATCATCAATGCAATCCTCAAATATGTCGAGAGTGCCTGACGAATTCGATACCGAACGGGTGTCGCTTGAGATGTCCACTTGCTCAACAGACGGTACGGAGCTTATGTCAGATGGGCGCGGCAGAATATTCCGTCTTTGTGCGTACCATTTCTGAGTGTACACACGTACTTTAGAATTGAACACGAAGGCAGGGTCGCCAATGGACAGCAAAACTGCCGGAGCTTTTTGGGAAGCGAGTGCGGACAATTGGGCTCGTCAGGTTCGGGCGGGCAAAGACGTCTATCGCGATCTTCACAACACGCCTGCATTCATGGAAGTTCTTCCATCCGTCAAAGGACTTTCTGGTCTCGATATGGGATGTGGCGAGGGCACAAACACGCGAACAGTTGCAGGGCGCGGCGCACAGATGACTGCCATCGACATCGCACCGACTTTCGTGCGCCGCGCGCAGGAGGCGGAGGTCAGCGACCCTCTCGGCATTGAGTATCTAACGGCGGATGCGACCGACTTGCCGTTTGGGAATGCAAGTTTCGACTTTGCAACGGCGTTTATGTCGATGATGGACCTGCCCGACCCTGCACTGGCCATTGCCGAAGCGTACCGCGTACTCAAACCCGGCGGCTTTTTCCAGTTTTCAATTCTTCATCCCTGCTTTACGCCGCGTAGTCGTAAAGTGCTGCGTGATGACGATGAAAATGTCCTTGGTATTCAGGTGTCGCAGTACTTTGAACAACATGACAAAGAACTCGACGAATGGCATTTTTCGACACTCACCGAGGAGGAAAAGTCCGACACCGAGCCGTTCAAGCTTCCCTTCTTCCACCAAACGCTCAGCGCGTGGATTAATGCGCTCGCCACGGCTGGTTTTACCATCGAGGCGATGCAGGAACCCCGCGCGACTGCCGAACAAGCCACAGCAGAACCCGTCATCGCCGACACCTGCGACGTACCACTTTTTCTACATATCAGGGCGCGTAAAACCGAAACGCTTACCTTATTGGCGAGGGCGCGGAGTTGCCGGTCATGGCTGCCTTCGCCGATCCGCACATTGGGCGCGTGCTTTCGGCCATTCACCAATCACCTAATGCGGATTGGAACTTGGAAGAAGTGTCGGAGCTTGCGGGTGTGTCGAGAACATCCTTCGTGAATACCTCTCGGACCTCATGGGCATGACACCTGCGGCCTATATTACGCATTGGCGGATGCAGGTGGCGCGGCAGATGCTCGTTGATACGACGGCACCAATCATCGAAGTCGCGGAGACGGCTGGGTATCAATCCGAAGTCGCCTTTGGACGCATGTTCAAGAAAATTGTCGACATCGCACCAGCAACCTACCGACGGCAAATGCAAGCCTGAGCTGTACGGCGGTACGGACAGCGAATCGTATTGTTCCAGCAAAGCACCGTCATATCGATGGGTGCATTTCGATCCAAATTTTGAAATTTTCCAGACGTCAGAGGGGATCGGCGCGCAA